>CAMDGP010000068.1 GCA_945897765.1 Chitinophaga pinensis | reverse complement strand
AGCTCCATTTGACCAAACAACAGAATATGGTGAAGTTCCACCAGTTATAGCAAGACTTGCGCTTCCATTTGTACTATTTATACAGCTAACATTAAATCCATTGTAATTTGAAGTTACACTTGCGCTTGCTCCTAAAATTAATGGTTGAGTTAGTATAAAATTTTGAATCGTTGTACAATTTGTACTATTTGTAATTGTAACAGAATAATTTCCTGCAACTAAATTTGAAATTGAATTAGTTGTTGCGCCATTTGACCACAAATAGGTAAAAGGACCTGTTCCAGAAACGGATACAGAAGCACTACCATTAGCGTTTCCAAAACAACTTGGGTTTACAAACGAACTTGATTGAATGACAGGAGCAGAATAGATTGTGACTGCAATGGAAGTATCAACTAAACACGTCAAACCAGGAAAGGTGTAATTTATAGTGTAAGTTCCAGCATTTGCATTTGTAACGTTAGGAATACTTGGATTTTGTAATGCAGAAGTAAAACCATTAGGTCCAGTCCAATAATAAATTACGTTACCCGAATATTGAGAAAATAAATTTAAAGTCGCTCCCGGACAAATGGGGCCATTTGAGCTTAATACCGGTGTTGGACAAGCAGTAACATTTATGGTTAAAGTATTACTAGCAGTTGCTGGACAACCATTTACATCTAAAATATCTGTGACACCATCATTGTTATAATAGTCTTGAGAAATATTTCCTTTACCAAAAATGTAAGCTTTATTATTTAAACTATTATCGCACTGAAATATCAAACAATCATCAACAACAATTACTCTGAATTTAATCACCGTACTATCTGCTCCAGTTGAGGAGTTGTTGACTTGCCCACCAATAGTTGCATTTGCACCGGTTCCAATTCTTACTTTAACCGTTTTATTTGATGCATTATACTCTGCTTGATCATCTCCAGTAACATCGGTTTTTGTACCAAGATTTGGGCCATGTACAATAGAAATTGAACCTGGAATATAAGTAGTTCGGGCATCTAAGGTATCAACCATATACGTTTCTAATGAAACATCTGAACCGATATTTTTACCAACCAAGGTGTATTCTAGAATATCACCGGGATTGGTTAAACCGCCGTTCAAGTCTTTGATACGAACATTTGCACGTAAATCAGGTTCGAGAATATCTATCGCAGAAGTGATAACACGAGGTAAAATGGCGTCTTGAGTGGTAACAACCCTTACTGTTGCAGAGTTTGCATTATTTCCAATGTAGTTAAAACTAGTATTATTTGGATTAAAAATCCCACAATCTAAACCTAAATTGTTTTTGTAATTTGGGTTTCTGAATGGAGTGAATGCACCATTTGAAGTACAAGTACTATTAAAAAAATCAGTACTACTTCTTAATGGATCGACAACATCAATAAAACTTCCATTTCCATTAAATTGAAGTTTATCTCCTTGAATGTTTCTGTCTCCTTCGTAAGCAACTATTCCTAATTCAAAACTTACTGGTCCTAATTGTGGAGTAATGAATCCAGAGATTGGTAAATCAACACTATTACTACTACTTACATACGCCATTCCATCGAAAACAGTCAAATTTCGCATGGATTGAAAAACATTTTTGTAAACTACTACAAGCGACCAAGCACCAAAAAGATTATTGACACCTGTTTGAGAAACAACGTTTGCAATCGTATATCTTGCTTTATTTCCTCCTGCTTGTACTATTCCTGTTACATCTTTGAAACAAAAATAACTAGGCATTTGAAAGTTTTGATTCGTTGGAATATTAGGTACATTTAATATCTGGTCGGCAGTTAATGATTGATAAGCATTGTTATTTGTTCTTATTTTTATTGTATTTCTGGTAACATAGTTAGTATTTGTGTCAGTAATTCTTGCACTCCAATACAAACCTGCCCATAAAATTTCACTGCAATTATTCAAATTTAAACTGTCACTCGAAGAATTGTAGGTGCTTGTTACAGCATCAACATCCACAAATCCCATCACTATATTTCCATCTTGATTGTGATTTCCAAGTGGTGGTACTTGTTGTTGATAGGTTCCGCAAACTGGATTATTACTGTTGCAAGTAAGCGAAACATTTGAAAGTATTACGATTCCACCTTTTTGATTCGTTTGGTAGCGAATGTTAAATGGAGAAACAACTTGTGCGTTAAAAACTCCTCCAAGTAGTGAAAACAGAAAAAACAAAGATAGAATAAGCCTAATGAGCATTTGATGCGAAGAGTTAAAATTTTACGATAATTAGACGCGAAAATATATAAAAAATTGCTTTAATGTTGATAATATAATATTAAAAACCAATCTTTTGTCAAATTGTTTTAATTTTACAGAATGAGTAATGCGTTAAGATTAATTCTAAAAATTAGTTTAATTCATCCTCAAGGCAAGTCCAAACTTTTTCTGCGGTTTGATTCCAATTAAATTCTTGGCTTCTTTTCAATCCATTTTGTGATAACTCTTCGCGCAGATTTTTGTTTCTGTAAAGTTCTAACATACCTTTTGCAATAGAACTTATATCAAAAGGATCACAATAAATTGCACTATTACCAGCCACTTCAGGTAAACAAGTAGCTTCAGCAGCTAATATTGGAACACCACATTTCATCGCTTCAACTAATGGAATACCAAAACCCTCAAAGTAAGGAACATAAGTCAAGGCAAATGCACTAGCAGTTACTTTGGTCAGATTTTCAAGCGAAAGATGTCCTAAAAAAATAATATCTTTTTCTATTTCCTTGGGAATAGTTAAGAATTTATCCTTCCACATCGCACTACCAACAATTACTAATTTCAAATCACCCAAATCTTTTTTAGCAAGAGCAAAACCTTCAATTAAACGCTGTATATTTTTTCTTGGATGAATAGAGCCAACAAATAAAAAATAGTTTGAATTAAAAGTAAATTCTTTTTTTATCGCTAATTTTTCTTCTTCACTTATTGGTTCGTACAAATTATTGGGCGCATTGTAAACGACGCTAATTTTTTGTTCAGAAATGGAATAAGTGTTAGAAATATCTGATTTTGAGTAATTTGAAACGGTTAAAATATGCTTAGCTTTTCTTGCGAATTTTGGAAAGAAAAACTGAAAATATAAACGTGCAATCCAAGGAACATCCTTTGGGTAATGCTCAAAATTGATATCGTGAATGGTAATAATTTGAGGAACTGAAGTCAGTAATGAACACAATCCATCAGGTGACCAAAACACATCTATTTTATGTTTTTTTAAGGCCAAGGGAAGTGAAAGTTCTAACCATAAAATCCACAAAAATGGATGACGAGTAGGAGGGAACAACACAACGGTTTTTACATTCGAAGGAAATCTCAAAGATGAATCAACTGCTCGATCGAAAAACAAAACAAACTCATGTTCAGTATGCGATTCACAAAGTCGTTTAGTTATTTCATACGAATAATGGCCAAAACCTTCCATTTTTTTGGGAAGGATATTACGCGCATTAATTCCTATTCTTGCCACAATTAAAACTCTAAAATATAATTTGTTTTTTTCTCTATACCAATCGTTGTTTGTGGACCATGACCACAATAAACAGCAGTTTCATCTGGAAGTTTGAATAGGATATTAAAAATCGATTCTTTTAAAGTTTCAATGTTTCCACCGGGCAAATCCACTCTTCCAAAACTTCCTCTGAACAAAACGTCCCCATTCACGACAAAATTTTCTTTTTCAAAATAGAAAACTACATGACCAGGAGCATGTCCTGGAGTGTGTAAAACAGTCATTTCTAACTCCCCAAAAATTAATTTTTGATTGTGAACCAAAGACTTTGTTGGCTGAGGTGAGACTTGATAACCTTCAAAACCATATAAATGAGCGTACGATTCAACCGACTGAAGAACTTTTAAATCTTCAGGATGCAAATAATAGTCCACATCGTAATTGTTCAAAATGAATTGATTTCCAAGAACATGGTCGATATGTGCATGTGTATTTAGTAGTGCAGCGATTTTTAAATCATTTTCTTCAATAAAAGAAATTAATTCCATTTGTTCATCGCGCGAATAACATCCTGGATCGATAACGACACAGTTTTTTTGCTGATCCCAAACTAAATAAGTGTTTTCTTGAAAAGCGTTGAATTGGAAGGATTGAATTGAAATTGACATTTATAAATTTATTGCGCAAAGTTAATATCTCTATCTCAATAAATTCACATGTCCACTTAATTGATGTTTTACACCAAGAAAATCGACATAGATTAATTTCCAAGTGTAAGTACCGTCTTGACATTTTTTCCCACGATAAGTTCCGTCCCAAGAATCTTCTGTTGAATGAAGGGTTTTAATTAATTCTCCCCAACGGTTGAAAATAGTACATTCCATGTCTTTCAAGTTCCCACCATAGATTCTGAAATAGTCATTCAAATTATCTCCATTTGGAATAAAAGTGTTTGGAACATAAATAGTTGCATCGTATTTTATATCAATATAACTAGAGTTTTTGCAACCGTTCACATCGACAAAATAAACGAAGTAAGTAACATTTTGATTAGGGGAAGTAGTGGGATTTGAGCAATTTACACAGGAAAGTCCCTCAGTTGGAAACCACGTGTAAGTTCCTGGAACATGGCTAAACGCTTCCAATTGAATGACATCATCATAAAAAGCATAAACTGTTGGGTTAACTTGTAAACTAGGGTAGGGATGAACAACAACTTCCACGTAAGCAGTATCATAACAGCCATTATTGTCTTCCCCAACTACCATGTAAATCGTGCTTCCTGGAGGTTTTACTTCTACATAATTTCCAAACTGTCCTACAACGGTATTAAATGGATGCCAAAAATAATTTTCAGCGCCATTAGCCCAAAGAAATGCAGATTCCCTGGGACAAATTGTCGTGTCATTTCCAGCATAAATATTCGCAGTGACAATTTGAATAAATACAGAATCTCGAATCGTTCCGCACGCATTTGCAATATCTACATAATACCATTTGTCAGTTGGTGGATTGACTTCAACTAATGGACCATTTACATTCACTATAAATTCATTTGGACTCCAAGAATAAGCACTTCCGCCGGAGGCTAAAATTCCAATTTGACTTCCAAAACACATTTCCATAGTATCTGGTAAGTTGGCAATTGGTAGCGAAAAGTAAACAGAAATTTTTACAGAATCACTCAACGTACAACCATTTGGAGAAATAACATTCGCAGTGTAAGTTATCGTTGTGTCAGGCGTTGAAGAAGTGTTGAAAGTGTTTGTACTACTTAAAAATTCTGGTGGACTCCAAGTAATAGAGCCGGCGCTTTGAACCTGAAGAGGCACTACCGTTCCTAAACATATACTCGTATCTGGAGTAATACTTATTGAATTATCGAAAACGGGAAGCGTAACATTTAAAGTAACCGAACCACAGCTATCTGAAATAACTACTGTAAATGCTGTTGTTGTTTGAACTGTTGCCGTTGGGTTTGAGATTAATGGATTATCTAATAAATTTGCAGGACTCCAGCTGTAATTTACACCGCCAAAAGCATCAAATTGATAACTTCCACCGGGACAAACAGGGCTTGCAGGTTGAACAACTCCACCATTAAATGCACCAACAGTAACTTGTATAGAAACTGAATCGGAGCTAAAACAGCCACTGGTATCGTATACAATCAAATTTACATCGTAAACGCCAGGTGTTGTATAATTGTAAATTGGTTCAAAAGCTGTTGAGGTATTTCCATCGCCAAAATCCCAAAAATATGCATTTCCATTGGTGCTATTATTTTGAAAAAAAACAGATTGTGGAATGCAAATCAAAGGTTCTGGTTGGGCGGCAATTGCTTCAATGGAACTTAATTCAAATTTGAAAGTTGACATATTACAGTTGCTACTCCCATTTGTGGGCGACCAACTTCCGGATGTGCTTGTAAAACCATTTGGATTTCCACCACAAGCTCCACAAACAGCATGGTAAATTCTACCGGCCTTATCGAAGCGACTCGTACCGCCGTCAACGTGATTTGAACTACTGTTTGTTCCACCCATAAAGGTTGCATATTTTAAATTGAGTGCATCTTTCCCAAGAACTGCTAGGTAAAAATTACTACCATTCGTATTTAATTGATAAGCATTTGGAGTAACTTGAAAACCGTTGGTAGTTGAGCCTGTTGCTTGCCCACTTGAGTTAAGATTACCTCCCCAACCTGCGATGTATATATCATAACAATTTGAGATCAAAAATGCAGTGGGCGAAATTTCAACTTGTCCACTACTTGCTCCAATCATAGTTGTCCAATTGATATTGATGAGGTTGGTTGTATATTTTCGGATAAATTGTCCTGAGTTTGGATTACTGTAACATCCCGGACTAATCTGCCATGGAGACTCCGTTTGACCGTAGACATAAACTGAATTATCTATATCGGTTTGAACAAAATAAGTTTGATCATATTCATTCATTCCCATGTACGTTCCAGACATTAAAGTTCCTGTTCCACCATTTAAACGAATGACATATCCATCTGATAACCCGCCGTTAAAAGTTAAATCATTTCCAGATGAAATAGGCAAAGTAACAGAACTTGTACCTCCAGCTACAAATGCTGAACCATCTGTTCCGATGGTAATTGAGTTTCCAGTTTCTAAGTCAGAACCACCGAAATAGGTACTCCAAGAAAGATTACTTAAATTAGGAGTCATCTTGAAAACAACCGCATCTTGCGTGCCATTTAACGAGCCTTGATTGGCGGAGACCGTTGGGAAATTACTTGATGCTGTTGTGCTAGAAATATATACATTTTGACTTCCATCTAAGGTAATTTCTCCTCTAAATTGATCGCCATAATTGTAATGTAAAGTATTTGTATTTAGCCCATCGGTTCCAGAACCACCAACAAAAGTTGCAGCAATAAGTGAAGCTCCATTCGCACTTAATCTTGCCACATAAATATCTGCACCATTGAAGTTTAGAGAATTTTCTGTTACATTAGGTCCACCGTTGAACGAATTATCATAAGGCGTTCCTGGCATTGGGAAATTATTAGAGGAAGTAACGCCATAAATAAATAATTCGCCATTGGGTGCTGCCACGATACTGTGTGGTGTCTCATTTCCTGAACCTCCAATGTAAGTGGAATAGAGCAAAGAACTTCCTGTTGCATTGTATTTGGTGATACCAACATCCATTGGAAACGAACCAGTTCCTCCGTTGAAAGAAACATCGTAGGCGCCAGAAGTAGTTGGATAACCAACACCAAAAACAATTCCGCCGCCAAAAAGATTTGAATTGACATCGGGAGTAGCTGTAAAACCCCAATTGTCTGCAGTTGAACCTGTAAAAGTAGCAAAAGTCAAACTTGGGTCGATGATTAATTGTTGCGTTTCATCGTAACCATTCGGAAATTGAAAAGAAACGACATTCCCATTTTTTTTGAAAAGACATTTCACTTTCGATTTAGTGCCGTCTGCTGAAATGTTCCAAGCAATTGGTGCGGATTGTGTAATTTGACCAAAGCGATGGTTTAAAATCAATTGTCCAGAGGTTGAAATTTCAATTGCATCAGCTCCATCAATTTCAAATTGAATTGAATTTGGATTTGCACCTGCTGAAATGTCAAAATTGTAACTTAATTGTTCATCTTTTCCGTCGTAAAAAACGTTGATACCCTCATAAACTTCATTGAAAGTAACATAATCAAAACTGAAAACATTCGATTTCCATTTGGAAGGATTGTTACCAATAAAATAATTAGAATAGTGTTTTGAAAGGTTCTTTTCTGTTTTTGATGGATTTGAATTGGCATTAATCAATTGCTGTTTGATCGTATGATAACGATTTACTCCTTCTTCTTCATTAGAATGGCCATGTTCAACATCGGAATGATTGTGGGCAAGTGCATCTGTTAAAAAGAAAGTCATTCCTTGATTTTCAAGGTACATTTTTCCTTGATTCAAGTCGATTGCATATTGAATTTTTTCATCCCATTGTCCGCGATTAGGAGTCATCCAGACCGATTGAGCAAAAAGGCTGGAGATTGTAAAAAGCGAGAAAAGGAGAAAAATAGTTTTCACGTATAGCTAAAGTACAATATAAATCAATTTATATCAATTGTTTATACTTAATTTAACGATTCAGGTTGCCTAAATGGTTGAGAATTGTTGTTTAAACTTTTTTCTTTTTTTGGTTCGAATGATTAATTGCTTTAATTTAACAAATCATTTTTTTATGACAAATCCTCACTTTTATCAATTATTTCAAGTAGAATTTTGTCAATTCTTCTACCGTCAATATCCATGATTTCAAACTTATAATTGTCGTAAATAAATGCATCACCAGCTTTTGGCATTGCTTTTAATTGATCCATCATAAAACCAGCGATTGTAGTGTATTGGCTGTGGTTAAATTCAATAATTTCTTTGTTGAAATATTTGTTGAATTCAAAAAGTGGTGTTCTACCATCGATTAAGAAGGTGCCGTTTTCGCGTTCAACAATTTTTTCGTCTTCATCGTCTTCTTCATCTGGTAAATCACCAACAATTGCTTCAATCAAATCATGCAATGTAATAATCCCGAGCAATCCGCCATATTCATCGATCACAAAACCGAAATGTTGTTTTGTTTGCCTGAATGAATTGATGATTTTAAAAGAGGGTGTATTTTGAACAATGAATAAAGGGTCTTCAATAATTTCTTCCAATAAAAAAGAATCGTCATTGTATTTTTCTAAAAAATCTTTTACTCGGAAATAACCTTTTACGTTTTCTAAAGCTCCATCACTTACTATTATTTTTGAATGGCTAAATTCAGTAATTTGACTAAAGATTTCTTCCTTTGAATTGTTAGCATTTACCCATTCTACTTCGGAACTGTGTTTCATTAACGACTTCGCAGTTTGATCTGAAAAGCTAAATATATTTTGATGAACTTCACTTTCTTCCGTTTCTAGAACTCCAGATTTACCAGCATTTAAAAGTAAAAACTTCAATTCTTCCTCGCTTACATGATCGCTATTTGCTTCTTTTGCACCAATAATTTTTAAAATGAATTTTGTGGAAATCGATAATAATTTTACGAATGGAAAGGAAGCAAAAGTAAAGTACTTGATAATTGGAACACAAACCAATGCAATTTTTTCTGAATTATTCATTGCTATCGTTTTTGGGACCAATTCGCCAATAACAATCGTGAAATAAGTAATGCTCCCAATCACTGCAATCAATGAAACAGTATGAACGTAATTCCCTAAAAACGCAAAATTAACAAGTGCTTTTTCTAAGTCGTCTGTAAGAGTTGCGCCACCATAAGCACCAGAAATGATTCCAATCAATGTGATTCCGACTTGCACAGAAGAAAGGAAATTTTCAGGATTATCTAATAATTTAAGAACCGTTAAAGCGCGTGTATTTCCTTGTGCAGCTAGGTGTTCCATTCTGCTTTTCTTCACAGAAACTAAAGCAATTTCAGATAAAGAAAAGAAACCGTTTAATAAAGTTAAGAAAAGAATGATGAGTACTTCCATAATTTGGTAAAGGTACAAACTTAGATCGTTTTAAAACTTCTAAATCCTTTACTTTCGCTCTAACATATTTGTCTATCATCGCTTTTTTGTGGTCGTAACGTTTTTTTCTTTTTAATTGAAGAATCACTATATTTGATGAATGATTTCAAAAGCTGACATATTAGCAAAATTAATTGAGCTAAAACCTATGCTTAGAGAAGAGTATGCTGTTTTAGAAATAGGTTTATTTGGTTCGTATGCTGATTCTTCAAATACGGAAGAAAGTGATATTGATAT
>CAMDGP010000067.1 GCA_945897765.1 Chitinophaga pinensis | reverse complement strand
TTACTTTAATAATAAAACACTGATTATTATTACTTGCCCTGAACATGGTGATTTTGAAGCGCATCCAGCAAGACATCTTTCAGGAGCAGAATGTAGGCTTTGTGCGAATGAAAAAATTAGAAAATCAAAGGTTCTTAAATTGGTTGAATTTTTAGATCGTGCAACTGAACTTCATAATGATAAATACGACTATTCTAATGTCATTTACAAAAACTTAAATGAAGATATCGAAATCATTTGTCCTGAGCATGGAGCTTTTAAACAGAGAGGAAATCATCATCTTAATGGTTCTGGCTGTCCAAAATGCGGAATAGAGGCATCTGCACTTGCCAAATATTTGGATTCAGAAGAGGTAATCAAACGTTTTGTGGAAACTCATCAAAATAAATATGACTACTCAACTGTAAAGTATAAGTCTGCAACAGAACCTGTTATAATTATTTGCCCAGAACATGGTAAATTTAATCAGTTACCTGTAAATCATTATGGAGGTCAAGGATGTCCAAACTGTGCCTCATATGGATTCAATGAAAGTCTTCCTGGTCAATTTTATGTTCTAAAATTCAAAGAATACAATGTGATAAAGGTTGGAATTACCAATGTTGGAATTGAAGGCAGATACAAAAAAAAGGAGAGGGAACTTTTTGATGTTATTTTATTTACTTGTTTTGAAATCGGAATAAAAGCAAAAGAGATAGAAAAATTCGTCCTCCAAAAATTTAGAAGTTTCAAATATGAAGATGAAAAAATTTTAGAAGTTGGATTTACAGAATTATTAAAATCGGAAGTACTTGATTTAGAAGAATGGCAACTGGTAAGTTATAAAATAAAAACTTTAATGTGAATCATGCAAAAATGAATATTAAATTAAAAATCACTAATTAATTATTTTCAAAAACTAATAGTTCACCCCATCTTTAGCTTATCAATAAAATCAATCGATAATTCATTAAAAACAAGTGGATTTTCAATGTTGACAACGTGTCCACAATTTGGAACGATTTGCAATTGTGAATAGCGGTCGTTTTGAACGAGTTTTTTGACTGGAGCTAGAAATAAATGATCTTCGCCACCCATGATGTACAATGTTGGGATTTTATAAGACTTTTGTTCCAATTTAGCTAAATAGGCTGTCAAGCGCAACCTAAAAAGTAAGTACCTGCAAGCAAAATGTTCACACCAATAATTTTGGACGTTCACAATAAAAGATTACTTTTGATAATATCAAATGATAGTATCAATGAAACCTCCCTACGATATTACTCCGAAAATTTTAAAATTAATAAGTTCTATTTCTGAAAAAATTGGAGAAGTAAATGCCAATTTTCTTACCAAACAATCTCCTCAACTTCGTAAGCAGAATAGAATCAAAACAATTCATTCTTCTTTAAAAATTGAAGGCAACACTTTAACCGAGGAACAGATTACAGCTTTGATAGAAAACAAAAAAGTTATCGGTCCAAAAAAAGATGTTTTAGAAGTTCTAAATGCTATCAAAGTTTATGATAAATTAGACAGCTATAAATTCTCATCGGACAAAAGTTTTTTGAAAGCGCATCTCGAGTTAATGAATGGTTTAATAGAAAGTGCAGGAAAATATAGAAAGCAAGGAGTTGGAATAGTTAAAGGGACAATCGTTGAACACATTGCGCCTCCATTTGAGAATGTTCCGCATTTAATGAAAGATTTGTTTGAATATCTGAAAGATTCTGATGAATTGACATTAATAAAAAGTTGCGTGTTTCATTACGAAATGGAATTCATTCATCCTTTCCTTGATGGAAACGGCAGAATGGGAAGATTATGGCAAACTCTGATTCTAATGACTGAATATCCAGTTTTTGAGTTTTTGCCATTCGAAACATTAATAAGCAAAACCCAAGATGAATATTATAAATCTTTAGCATTAAGTGATAAATCTGGAAAGTCAACATACTTTATTGAATATATGCTTGGAGTTATTGAAAAGTCATTGGAAGGCTTGCTTAAATACAACAGTAGAGTTTTGAAAGATGTTGATCGGTTAGAGTATTTTTTAAAACTTGGCATAAAAGAGTTTAACCGAAAAGATTACATGAACATATTTAAGGATTTATCATCTGCAACAGCAAGCCGAGATTTAAAAAAAGGAATGGAAATGAATATGTTTGAAAGTGTTGGTAATCTAAACAGAACGAGGTATATAGCGAAATAATCAATGTTACTAATAGCCGTTTTACGCAATGGCTGGTTTAGCTTTTCTTAGCCTGAAATTACTAAGTTGAAATTTTGATTCTGTTTAGAACAAATTATTAAAAATGCGCCACTTCCCCAAGATGCTAACTCTTACCTCTAAATCCCAAAACAATACTTGAACTTCTCTCCCTCACCCCATCTTTAGCTTATCAATAAAATCAATCGATAATTCATTAAAAACAAGCGGATTTTCAATGTTTACGACGTGTCCACAATTTGGTACGATTTGCAATTGTGAATAGTGGTCGTTTTGAACGAGTTTTTTGACTGGCGCTAGAAACAAATGATCTTCACCGCCCATGATGTACAAAGTTGGGATTTTGAAAGTGTTTTGTTCCAATTCAGCTAAATAGGCTGTCAATCGGGCTGTCAATTTGAACCAGCGCTTGAATTCCTTATCCATCACTTTTTTGGCTTCTTGAATAAATAGTTTGCGCGATTGTTCGTGGTTTTTTCGCGGCATCATCACACGTGCAAAGATTTTATAAAGCAACATGTACGGCATGACGCTGTTGAATATTCTCCCGATTCGCAACAACAATCTTGATTTGAAATTTAATTCTGTAACCGCTCCTGCAAAAACCATCGATTGCACCGTTTTCGGACTCAATGAATACAATTGCTTAATGATAATCGAACCCATGGAAACACCCACAAAATGGGCTGTATCTATGCAATGGTCTTTTAAAGTGAGCAACACATCGTTGGCAATTATTTTGAAACTGTAATTTTTAGAATCCGATTTCAATTTCGACTGGCCGTGACCACGCAAATCGATTAAAAGCACGTTGAATTTTTCAGAAAACGGTTTTATTTGCTTGAACCAAATAGCCGAACTACCTCCTGCACCGTGAATGAAAACCACCCATTTGGAAGAACTGCTATGAATAAACTTTTTGGTGTGAAGCATAAAATCGAATTGGGCACTAAGTTAAGTTTTCAACGTCAGGAACTTGAATTTATCACAAATTATAATTTCCTTTTAAAAACAAATTTACAAATAATAGAAATTCAAAATAGAATTGAGTGGTGTCTCATTTTGGAAGAAAAGACTTCATTGGGGATTTTTTGTCAAAATAAGCTGAAAAAAAGTAAAAAATTGCTTATAAGTGCAAAAAATGTCAAAATAGATAGATATGATTCTGTTTATTTTTACAAATTGTGTCTTTGATACTTATTAATTTGATGATTAAATATAAAATATTCCCAACAAAAAAAAACACCCGCTGAATCATCAACAGGTGCTTTCTACTTATTATGAAAAAACTTTATTTGTCTTTTACCTCTTCGAAATCTACATCTGTAACTTCGTCTTGTGGGTTTCCAGCTTGCTCGTTTTCTTGAGTTCCACCTTGTGCTCCACCATCAGCGTTTGCAGCGTTATACATTTCTTGAGAAGCCGCTTGGAATACGTTGTTTAATTTTTCCATTGCAGGCTCTAAGTTCGCAGTGTTGCGCGCCTCGTACTCTCTTTTCAATTCTGCCAAAGCATCTTCGATTGGTTGTTTTTTGTCTGCTGGAATTTTATCTCCGTATTCTTTCAATTGACGCTCTGTTTGGAAGATTGTTGAATCTGCTTTGTTGATTAACTCTACTTCTTCTTTTTTCTTCTTGTCAGATTCTGCATTTGCTTCCGCTTCCGCTTTCATTCGTTGGATTTCTTCGTCAGATAAACCTGAAGACGCTTCAATTTTAATTGATTGTTGTTTTCCTGTTCCTTTATCTTTCGCAGAAATATTCATGATTCCGTTTGCATCGATATCGAAAGTAACTTCGATTTGAGGAACTCCTCTTGGCGCTGGTGGAATGTCTGTTAATTGGAATCTTCCTAATGCTTTATTATCAGCAGCCATTGAACGTTCTCCTTGAATAACGCTGATGTCTACAGACGGTTGATTGTCTGAAGCTGTTGAGAATGTTTCTGATTTTTTAGTTGGAATTGTTGTGTTTGCATCGATTAATTTCGTCATTACACCACCCATAGTTTCGATACCAACTGATAAAGGAATAACGTCTAATAACAATACGTCTTTTACTTCACCTGTTAAAACCCCACCTTGGATTGCAGCTCCGACAGCTACTACTTCGTCAGGATTTACTCCTTTTGAAGGTGCTTTTCCGAAGAAACGCTCTACTGCATCTTGAATGATTGGAATACGTGTTGATCCTCCTACTAAAATTACTTCGTTGATATCTGCTGGAGTTAATCCTGCATTTTTCAACGCTGAACGACAAGGAGCGATAGTTCTTTCTACGATTTCAGAGATTAATTGCTCAAATTTCGCACGTGTCAATGATCTAACTAAGTGTTTGGGAATTCCGTTCACTGGCATGATGTATGGCAAATTGATTTCAGTCGAAGTCGTTGAAGACAATTCAATTTTCGCTTTTTCTGCTGCTTCTTTCAAACGTTGCAAAGCCATTGGATCTTGACGTAAGTCTAAACCTTCGTCATTTTTGAATTCGTCAGCTAACCATTTGATGATTGATTCATCTACGTCGTCACCACCTAAGTGCGTGTCACCGTCAGTTGACAATACTTCAAATACTCCGTCACCTAATTCTAATACAGAAACATCATGTGTACCACCGCCAAAATCGAAAACAACGATTTTTTGGTCGATACCTTTTTTATCTAAACCGTAAGCTAATGCTGCAGCTGTTGGTTCGTTGATGATTCTTTTGATAGTTAAGCCAGCAATTTCACCAGCTTCTTTTGTAGCTTGGCGTTGTGAATCGTTGAAGTAAGCAGGAACAGTAACAACTGCTTCAGTAACTTCTTGACCTAAATAATCTTCAGCAGTTTTTTTCATTTTTTGAAGAATCATTGCTGAAATTTCTTGCGGCGAATATTGACGGTCGTCGATTTGCACACGAGGAGTATTGTTGTCGCCTTTTACAACTTTGTAAGGCATACGAGCTATTTCTTTTTTTGACTCATCAAAGCTTGTTCCCATGAAACGTTTGATAGAGCTAATCGTTTTTGTTGGATTCGTGATTGCTTGACGTTTTGCAGGATCACCTACTTTACGTTCTCCGCCTTCCACAAATGCAACTACAGATGGAGTTGTGCGTTTACCTTCAGCGTTTTCAATAACTACTGGTTGGCTACCTTCCATGACAGAAACACAAGAGTTTGTTGTTCCTAAGTCGATTCCAATTATTTTTCCCATTTTAAATTAAATTTTCAATTTGATGAAATCGGAAAGTCAATTTATATGCCACTGAAAATTAAAGAGAAAACTGTGACATTTTGTAGGAATTGGCAAAATATGCGCTGTCATATTGTCGGAAAGGGTGACAGTTAAGAAGTTTGAGATGAAAATTTATTGTTTATTATGGTTTGTTTAACTTCTTGTTTTTTGGTAATATTGTTCTAGAATATTAATTGATGGGAAAAAATACAACTATTTCTTTAGGTTCGCGTTTTGAAAATTTCATTTCTGACGCTCTTTCCAGTGGACGCTACAACAGTGCAAGCGATGTCGTTGAAGCAGCCGTTTGTTAGAAGAACAAGAGGTAAAAGCATTAGCTCTAATTGATGCGCTTAAAGAAGGCGAACAAAGTGGTTTTGTTACAGATTTCAATTCTGATGAATTTTTAATGAAATTGAACAAGAAACACGGTCTTTAATGGAATTTAAGTTATCCTTAAGGGCTGAAATTGATTTAATTGAAATTTGGGAATATACTTTTGAAAATTGGTCTGCTGAAAAAGCAAATCAATACGTAGCAAATTTAATTTCTAGTATAAATACTCTTTGTAGAAACCCCAAAATTGGAAAAAATTATTAAGTGTCCGCATTCGTACCAGTAAAACACTTTAAGTATTGAAAACAAAGAATGAATTCGAAGTGAGAACTATTTAATGAACGATTCCGAACAATAATTGGCCTTGAATTTCTTGGTTTTAGCTACTGAACTGAAAATGTTAATTTTTAAAATTTCTGTAAGAACATTTTTAAAAAGTTTCAGTTTCAGAAAGGAGTTAAAATTGTTCGCAACGAGTTGTAAGTATTTGTAAAACAATGATTAGCGAACAAAATAGAAATTCAGAGCCTTGATTTTTGATTCTTTTGATCAAGCAAAAGAATGGCAAAGTAAAATATATCCACAAAAAAATAATTTAAGTTAATTTTTGAGCAATGGTACAAAAGTATTTAACAATAAAAATTACATTAGAAAGGACTATTTAGGATTAAAAGTTAATTCTCACATCATTTTTTTTAAAATTGAGGATAGTGGCACAATCAGTGTCGTTAGAATTCTTCATGAAAAAATGGATTTACCTTTTAAGTTGTAATAATTTTCATTTTAACGTTTTAACTTCTTATTTCCTACTTTTGTTGTATGCGTTATTTTATACTATTTCTCCTTCTTTCAAGTATCTCGAATTTTATCTCTCAGAAACAAACTCCATTTTCAGGAGAATTAACTTATAAAATCGAGCGCGTTGATGTGGTAGATTCATCTAAGTCAATTCAATTAATTTATGCGAAAGATTCCTTGATAAAAGTCGTGAATTTTACATCAGATAAGGGAAAACAAGAATTGATTAAACACTTGACTTATAATAAATCTTATTTATTAATCGAATCGCCACTTCAAAATTTCGCTATTAAAACGAATGAGCATTTAGTGAAAGATACGATTTTAAACTACACTTTCAAATCTCAGTTTGGTTCAAAAAAAATTGCAGGAAAGCGAGCTAAAAAAGTAAAGGTTAAATTAGCAAGCGTAAAAAACGAATTGACTTTTCTATATCTCAAAAAGATTCCAGCTAAATATGCAAATACTTATTTTGATTTACCTGGGTTACCAGTTTTGTATTATGTTTCAACACCAGAAGGACTTTATAGATATACATTACAAGAATTCAAGGAAGTAAATCCACCTCTAGAATTATTTATGATTCCAAAGGATTATAAAAAAGTAACTTTCGAAGAATTCGCAGAAGAATTTTCAAAATTGTATGAATCGAAAGAGTAAATAGCGATCCTTTAGCTCAATCATGATATCAACTTTGAAACAGTTCTTTTTTTTATAATAACTCTTTGTATTGAAAAACGGGTTTCAAAACCTTGGTTTATAAGCTCTATACTTTGGTAATAAAAGGAATTTTTAGAATGCATTTTCAAAGCAATCAAATTACCATAAATTATGATTAGAAACAGTTTTAAACTAATTCTAATTCCTATTGTTAATTACATTTGTGTTTTAAAATTGAGATTATGAAAAATGTTGGAGTGAATGGTTTTGGTAGAATTGGTCGTTATTTTACACGTTTGGCATTACTTGATAACGCTGTTAATATCACAATGGTAAATGACCCAGCTGATACCAAAACGCTAATGCATTTGCTAAAATATGATAGTGTTCATCGTACTTTTCCATTAGCTTTTACAATTGATGGTGACGAAGTGACTTTTGAAAATGGAAAGAAAATAATTTTCTCTCATGAAAAAAATCCAGAATTAATTTCTTGGGGTAAAAACAATATTGATATTGTAATTGAATCTTCAGGTTTGTTCTTAACGCGAGAAGCATCAAATAAACATATTCTTGCAGGAGCAAAAAAAGTGGTGATTTCTGCGCCAGCTGCAGATGCTGATATTTCTGCAATTGTCCTTGGAGTAAATGACGAAGTACTCGAATTAAACGATACTATTATTTCGAATGCTTCTTGTACCACAAATAACGTAGCACCAATGATTGCTGTAATGCGTTCTTTGTTCCAAATAGATTACGCTTACATTTCAACGGTACACAGTTATACATCCGATCAACGTTTACACGACGCGCCCCACAAAGATTTAAGAAGAGCTCGAGCAGCAGCAAACTCAATCGTTCCAACATCAACAGGTGCAGCAAAAGCAGTGATTAAAATTTTCCCAGAATACAAAGGAAAAATGACTGGCGGAAGCGTGCGTGTTCCTGTTGCTGATGGTTCAATGACAGAATTAACCATGTTTACCGAGCAATTAGTAACTGTTGATGAGGTAAATGCAGCAATGAAACTTGCTTCAGAAACAAACCTCAAAGGAATTCTGGGCTATACGGAAGACCCAATTGTTTCTGTTGATATTATTGGAAGTCCATTAAGCTGTTTATTTGATTCGCAATTGACAATCGTTCTTGGGAAATTGGTTAAAATTTCTGGTTGGTACGATAACGAAACAGGTTATTCAAATCGCTTGATTGACTTGGTGAAGAAATTATAAGGAATCTGAAAGAGAAATTTTAGTCGTTTCCAAGAATTATCAATCACGTCGTTCTCCAATTTGTTGACGCCACATCGCGTAGTACAATCCTTTTTCATCTAAAAGTTCACTGTGTTTTCCGGTTTCAACAATTACACCTTTTTCCAAAACAAAGATTTTATCGGCATGCATAATCGTTGATAAACGGTGTGCAATCAAAACTGTTATGTGCTCCTTTTGATTTCCAATCGAACGAATCGTATTTGAAATTGATTCTTCAGTAATAGAATCCAACGCTGAAGTTGCTTCGCCAAAAACCAATAATTTCGGTGTTCTCAATAAAGCACGAGCAATGGATAATCGTTGTTTTTCACCACCAGAAAGTTTCATTCCACCTTCACCGATTACAGTGTCAATTCCAAATTCACTTCGAGCAATTAAATTGTCACATGCAGCTTGACTTAATGCAAAATTCAATTGTTCCTCCGTTGCTTCTGGTTTGGTGAAAAGTAAATTCTCACGAATCGTTCCTGCGAAAAGTTGTGTGTCCTGTGTCACAAATCCCAATTGTTGTTGTAGCTCATCTTTATCGATGGAATTAGAATCAATATCGTTGTATAAAATTGTTCCTGTCGGAGTCGCATACAAACCAACCAATAATTTCACCAAGGTACTTTTTCCAGCACCGCTTGGACCAACAAAAGCTATTGTTTCTCCCCTTTGAACTTCAAACGAAATAGTACTCAATGCATCGTAATTGGCTGATTTATGTCGGAAAGTTACCTTATCAAAAGCTAATTTCTGAATCGCATTTAAAGGAACTGGATTTTCTGGTTTTACTTCAATTGGTGTATTGATAATTTTTTCGAAATTATTCAAAGAAGCTTCTGCTTCACGGTAGGCAATAATCACATTTCCAACTTCTTGCAAAGGACCGAAAATAAAGAAGGAATAAAATTGCAAAGTCATTATTTGGCCAAGCGTTAAATTTTCTTTGAAAAGCAAGTACAACAAAGCAAACATAATGGACTGGCGCAAAAGATTAACGGTTGTGCCTTGAATGAAACTTATACTTCGAATTTGACGCACTTTTTTTAATTCAAGCACTAAAATCTTACGTGTTCTATCATTCAATCGTGCAGTTTCTTGCTGCGTTAATCCCAAACTTTTTATCAATTCGATATTACGTAAACTCTCAGTGGTACTTCCAGCTAATTGCTTGGTTTCACTCATAATCTTCATTTGCACTTTTTTGATTCGCTTGGAAAGAAAGCTGATGAAGAAACTCAATCCTGCTGCTGAAAGTAGATACAACAAAATCAATCCCGGTTGTACCGTCAATGCGTA
>CAMDGP010000066.1 GCA_945897765.1 Chitinophaga pinensis | reverse complement strand
GGACACGTAATTAAGTATTGTAAATTCACGTTGGACTAAATCAATATTAAGGTTCTTCCATTAATACTTTGTACTTTGCTTTTCCTTGAGCACGTGAGCAAGCATTGAAGTGCCACCATTCAGTTTCTAGCGGACGAAAACCTTGAGATTTCATCACTTTCCGGAGTAATTCACGGTTCTCAATGTGTTTTTCTGTTAATTCTCCTTTTGCCAAAAATTCTTGTTCTAATGTGGGATAAGCAATTTTACGAATGTCGTCATATACAGCTCCCATATCCAAAGGAATTCCTCTTCCATCAATAATTGTCAAATCAACTGCTGCGCCCATATTGTGTAAACTTCTATTTTGTGGATTGGAAACAAATTTCCCACGTTCATTTGGAGGAATTGAATCAAGCGCATCCCACATTTTTTGTTGAACACTAACAGGACGAACGGCATCGTAAACCAACAAACGATAACCTGCTTTTAAGCTGGAAAGTAAATTTTGACTTTTCGACAAACGTTCAGCTATATCCTTTTGCAAATAAGCGATACGAAGACGTTCGTACAAACGCTTTTTCATGAAATTATCCGCTGTGGCATATTTTAAATCCACTTGTATTTCTGGATTAATGGAACGAATATCGACTAAACTATCAATCAAAACGCGACTTTCTCCTGCTACTTTTGTTGTGTCAATTGTGTAAGGAACATTAACTGATTGGTTTTGGATATCATTCGACTGTTTCTTTGAACTTGCTTTATTTTGCGAATCCTCACACGCAAAAACGAGCAACAAAACAAGGACAAAACCAAAATTTTTCATTTATGAATTTTGAGTAAATTTAGTAAGAAAGGAATTACAATTATTGAAGGTTCAAAAATTGAACAAGTAACCGAATTATTTGGAAATGCATTTGAGAAATTCATTTATATGGAACTTTACGCACACAGAAATTACTTAGGCTTGGATTACATTATATTTTATAGGCGAACAGCTTCTTCAATTTAACTTGATTTCATATTTGTTAAACATGAAGTTGCAATCGAAGAATATCAAATTGTATCTCCTATTTTTTAGTGGTTGGACAAACAAAATCTGTTTTTGGAACAGTTGTTTTGGAAATTGCACCGTAACCACCTATAACATCAGCGAAATTATTGAAACCTCTTGATTTTAAGATTGAACTTGCAATAATACTGCGGTAACCGCCCGCACAATGAAGGATAAAAGGTTGTTCTTTTGGAAATTCAGCCATGTGATTGTTCATGAAATCTAAAGGAATGGAAATAGCATCTTCAACATGCTCACTACTAAATTCTCCTGGTTTACGTACATCAATTACAATTGGTTTTGCTGCGAATTTTGCTTCAAACTCTTCTGCTGTAATGCGATCAATACTATCTAATAGTTTACCTGCATCTTTCCATGCTTCGATTCCTCCGTCTAAGTAACCAATCACATAATCATAACCTACACGCGCTAAACGCTTTACAGTTTCCTCCTCTTTTCCAGGTTCAGTTATCAATAAAATTTCTTGTTTCACGTCTGGAATTAAAGCACCAACCCAAGGAGCAAATTGTCCTTCCAAACCAATTGAGATACTATTTGGTATAAATTGTTTAGAGAATTCCATTGAGTTTCTTGTATCCAAAACTATCGCATCCGTTTCATTTGCAACTGCTTCAAAACCATCTACAGATAATGGATGTAATCCTCGTTTCATCACTTCTTGAATGGCATCATAACCGTTTTTGTTCATTGCAACATTCATCCCAAAATATCCTGGAGGTGGTAACAAATCATCTGTTACTTCTTTCACAAATTCTTCTTTCGTCATATCAGAGCGCAAAGCATAATTTGTTGTTTTTTGATGGCCGAGTGTATCAGTTGTTTCTTTTGACATATTTTTCCCGCAAGCTGAACCAGCGCCGTGAGCTGGATAAACAATAACAGAATTTGGTAAAGGCATAATTTTTTCACGCAAAGAATGAAATAATAATCCTGCTAATTCTTCTTGTGTCATTGACGCAGATTTTTGCGCTAAATCAGGACGACCAACATCACCAATAAAAAGTGTATCTCCAGAAAACAAAGCTACTTCACCACCCGACTCGTCAATTAACAAATAGCAAGTTGATTCCATTGTGTGCCCTGGAGTATGAAGAACTTTGAAAGTAATACCTCCAACTTGTAATAAGTCTCCATCTTTGGCACTGTAAAATTCAAAACTTGGATTTGCATTAGGCCCATAAACGATTGATGCTCCAGTTGCCTTTGCTAAATCCACATGTCCAGAAACAAAATCTGCATGAAAATGTGTTTCTAATATGTATTTGATTTTTACATTGTCAGCTTTCGCTCTTTCAATATAAGGCTGAATTTCACGCAATGGATCAATAACCACAGCTTCACCATTAGATGAAATAAAGTAAGCTCCTTGTGCTAAACAACCCGTATATATTTGTTCAATTTTCATATTCTTTATAAATAAGTTACAAAATTAGAACAATCCATTTAAAAAAATTCAAAGTTTATAAACGTTCTTGTTTATTTAACTTTTATTGAATAATCGGAATCAAACCTCTTAATCCCATGTCAACAACATCCTCACCAGAACCTGCATCTACATCCCATTTTCCATTTCCGTTCATATCTTTCCATTCAAAACTTTTATTAATAGATAAAGACATAACAACTGTAATGTTAGTTTTCTCATTTCCAGTAATTGAAAAAGTATTTGCAAATTGACCCGTTACCACACAAGAACCTGCCGGAATTGGAGAAGTTGATGCTAATGGATTTGGAACAGTCGTTGAACCAGCGCTTTGTCCAGTTTGAACACCTGCAATAGATTCAAAAGCCCAATATCCTTGGGATTTATTTGCATTTACAGCAACCGATTGATTTTTAACTAGAAAAGAGGTGATATAGTTTTTAAAACCCACAAAACTTGCGATAGTGCCAGTATAAGGTTGTCCTGCATAATGGAATTTAACATCATAATTTTGATAGGATAGAGATAAACGCACCCATTCATAATTTCCAACTGGCACATCCTTCAATGGAATTTCTAAATAAACTTCTCCTGATTTCTTTATTACTGCTTGAGAAAAATCGATTGCATTAGTTCCACCAGCATTTGTTTCAGGTGCATGATACAAAATAGCACCACTTCCCAAAGCAGTTGTTGAGCTTGGAGCAAATTCTAAATAATGAGCTGAAATTGAATTAAAACTTGGATGTTGACCTGCATTTCCAACTGGAATCGTACTTGCTGTTCCTAAATTTCCTAGACGAATTTGAGTAGAATCAACAACAATTTTAATAATCAATTTTGGTTCTTCTGTTTGATTTGTTTTTTTCTTGCAAGACGCAGATAAAATAATACTTGATAGCAAAAGTAATAGGGGAATGAATTTCATTTTTTTTGAGCTAAATTAGAAAGAAAATCAATAACATCAATTCAATTGATTAACAAAATCTAACAAGTAAATTCGATTTAAAATCCTGCTTATTGTACTTTTGTCAACTTATGAATAAAAACACTGAAAAAGTTCCTTTTACTTCCTACCAAATTATCGTTATTTTAATTCTTGCACTGACACAATTTAGTGTGGTATTGGATTTTATGGTAATGTCGCCTTTGGGGGATTTATTAATCAAAGATTTGAAAATAACACCAGCACAGTTTGGGGTTGTTGTTTCAAGTTATGCTCTTTCAGCTGGTGTCTCTGGTTTCTTAACGGCAAGTTTTGCTGATAAATTTGATCGAAAAAAATTATTGCTCTTTTTTTATGGCGGTTTTATCATCGGAACAATGCTTTGTGGACTTTCAAATAGTTATTGGTTACTTGTTTTTGCACGTATTTTCACAGGGATTTTTGGTGGAGTAATTTCTTCGATTTCGCTCGCAATTGTTGCGGATTTATTTGATTTAAATCACCGCGGAAGAGTAATGAGTTTTTTACAAATGGGCTTTGGTATGAGTCAAATCTTAGGTATTCCAATTAGTTTATATCTTGCAAAAGTTTGGCAGTGGCAAGCTCCATTTTATCTGATTGTAATTTTAGCAAGTATTATTTTCTTTGTGGCAATTTTTGTTTTGAAACCTGTCAATGCTCACTTGAAACTTCAGCGAGAAAATGCATTCAAACATTTGTGGCAAACGATAGCGAATAAAGAATACAGAATCGGATTTATTGCAACAGCTTTTATGTCTTTGGGAGGTTACCTGATGATGCCTTGGGGAAGTACCTATTCAGTAAATAATATTGGGATTTCACAATCAGATTTACCTTTAATGTTTATGATTGTTGGGCTTGCCACCTTTGCAATAATGCCTGTGGTAGGAGTTTTGAGTGATAAATTAAACAAGTTTGCAATTTTCACAAGTGCTTCGGTTTTAATGGTTATTACCGTGTTGGTTTACACGCAGTTACCTAAAGTTTCATTATTCATGTTGATAGTGGTGAATATGTTTATGATGATGGGAATTATGGCGCGCATGATTCCTTCGCAGGCTTTGGCAGCGTCGATTCCTGCGATGAAAGACCGTGGAGCTTTTATGAGTATAAATTCCTCTTTACAACAAATGGCGGGCGGTGTTGCAGCCTTGATTGGTGGTTGGATTGTTAAACAAAAAACACAATCTAGTCCGCTTGAGAATTTCGATTATCTTGGATATTTAGTTGTGGCCGTAATTCTCATCAATATATTATTAACTTACAGAGTTTATAATTTTGTTTCGAAGAGAACGAATTGAGAATTTTAAATTAATTCCGACTCGGCGGATAAGAATTAAGGTCTTTTAGTATAGTTAACAGATAAAAGTTAATCGTTATTTGAGGTTAAGAATTGTTTGGGTTGATACGAATTAATTTAAGCTTTTCAAAAGAATGATATTTTGAAATTCAAAAAAAAAGCCATCTGATTTCTCAAATGGCTTTTCATTATCTAGTTTGAATTTATTTTACTTTGAAAGAAACATATCTGTTTTTTGCGTCTTTTGTTTCTTCGTCGTCGTCGTCTGCGATTCCAGAATTTGGTTCAGCAGCTCCTTTGTAAACTTTGGTTAAACGTCCTAAATCAATTCCAGCTGCGATGAAATATTTCTCAACTGCATTTGCTCTTTTACGCGCCATATCTTCAAAGTCTGGGTTTTCTTCGCCTGCTTTATCTTCAATTTTGTCGTTGTGACCAATAATGTCAATTGTTAAAGCTTTATCCATTTTCATTTCTTCAATCACAAAATCCATCATTTCTTTTGCGTTATCAGAAATCGAAGCTTTGCCTGCACGGAAGTAAACTGAATGAGATTCAATGATTTGATTTTTCGTCATTTTATCAGAAATCTCAGGTGTGTTTGTGTATAACATGGTTGAGAATGACTCTTCTACTTTCGGTTTTCTGCTATCAAAACATTTACATTCAGTAACGTTATCAATTACTGTGATGATTACATTGTCAACATAGTAATAAGCGTGAGCAACAACTTCAGCTTCACTTTCTTTCGGTTTCTTGGCTTGTTCAAACTTTGTTGTTTCGTTTTTATCGAAGTTTCCAATTGTGATAAATTTCTCATCACCTTTTGCTGTATAAACGGCACAAACTTTCTCCCAACCAAAGAATCCGTTGTAGACTTTGTTGTTTTGAGCTCTGATAATTTTATCTGAATTATTGTAAATTGCCCCAGGAGAACCATTTCCTAAAACTTCTTTAGAAAATAATGCTGAAATGTTATTAGTTGCAAATTTTGATGACTCAGCTAAAGAAACTGAAAACTCAACGCAATATTTCAATCCTTTTTTCAAAGTCAATTGCTCTGTACCTTTCATGATTGGCACAGTGATGTAAGAACGTTCTGCTGCCAATTTTCCTGGCTTGTAGAAAACTGCACCTGCATAATTTTGTCCTCCACCGTCTGTATTTGGGGCCTCAGAACCGTAAACATTTAAAGGAACACCTAAATCTCCACTAGCCTCAGTCATAAATAAATCAGCTTTGATTTCTGTTGGAGAAGATAGTCCTTCTGCCAGCGCAATTCCGCCTAATTCAACAACAACTTCTTTTTTTGTTTTCTCAAAGTCTTGATAAAGAATTTCTTTTTCATTAGCTTTTTTTCCTCCTTTTTGAGCAATTGCTACATTTGAGAAAGTAGCAGCTGACAACAATAGAAACATTCCGATTTTCATTGTTTTAGATTTCATAGTTTTTCACAGTTTTAATAAACACTTTAACCTTTTCTGGGTCAATGTCCGGATAAACTCCGTGTCCCAAATTTACAATATGTCTTTGACTTTTAAACGATTTCAATAATTTAATTGTTTCTTGCTCCACCACATTTTCACTTCCATATAATACACAAGGATCTAAATTACCCTGCAAAGTTTTCGTTTCGCCAATTAATTTTCTCGTTTCAGAAATACTCATGTTCCAGTCCAAACCGATAGTTGTACAATTCAACTTCGTAATTTCTGGAATGGAAGCAATTGCTCCTTTTGAAAAAACAGTCATTGGAACATTTGGTAGTGCGTCCACAATCTTTGCAATGTATGTCAATCCAAATTCAGCGTATTGTTCTCTTCCCAAAATCCCTGCCCACGAATCAAAAAGTTGTAATGCATCTGCACCAGCAACAAATTGAGCTTTTAAATACTGAATCGTCACGTCTGTTATACGACTAAGCAATTCATGTGCCAAAACTGGATTTGTGTAAAGAAGCTTGCGCGATTCAGAAAATGTTTTTGACCCTTTTCCTTCTACCATGTAACAAAAAATAGTCCAAGGAGCACCAGCAAAACCAATCAATGGAACACGACCATCTAAACCTTTTTTTGTTAATTTCAATGCTTCTAGCACATACGAAAGTCGGTCATCAACATCGATGTTTTTGTCTAACAAATCTAATTGTTCTTGAGAACGAACGGTATTTTCAAACCATGGTCCACGCTGTTCCAACATTTGATATGGAAGCCCCATCGCTTCAGGAACTACTAAAATATCAGAGAAAATAATCGCTGCATCAACATCCAATAAATCAACAGGTTGAATAGTAACTTCTGCTGAAAACTCTGGTGTTTCTACCAATTCTTTGAAACCAGAAAGTTTAGCTCTAACGGCACGGTATTGAGGCAAGATTCTACCTGCTTGACGCATTAACCAAACGGGGTAACGTTCAATCGCTTCTCCCCTATGTGCACGTATAAAATGATCGTTTTTAAATTCCATGGTGTGCAAAGATAAAATTTTGATTGAAAGAGAATCCAAATGAAGGTTTCAAATTTCAAGGAATTCAAAAAGTTGTGTAAATTTTACTTACCAATCAATACTTCTCAAATCTTTCGAACGAAGAAATTCATTCGCCTTACTAAAATGTTTACAACCGAAAAAACCACGGTAAGCTGAAAGTGGCGATGGATGAACTGCTGTTAAAATATAGTGCTTTTTTGCATCAATTAATATCAATTTTGAAATTGCTTTCGATCCCCAAAGTATAAAAACAACATTTTCGTTTTTCTGACTGATAAGTTCAATTACTGCATCGGTAAACTGCTCCCACCCTATTCCTTTGTGACTATCTGTTTTACCTTCTTCAACTGTCAAAACGGAATTTAATAATAAAACGCTTTGTTTTGCCCAGCGTTCCAAATTGCCATTTTCTGGAAAAGGTTCAGCTAAATCCGATTCGATTTCTTTGAAAATGTTGTTCAAACTTTTCGGAAAAGGACGCACATTTGATTCTACTGAAAAACACAAACCATTTGCGTGCCCTTTAGTAGGATAGGGATCCTGACCTAAAATAACAACTTTTATTTCTTCGAACAAACATAAATTAAAAGCATTAAACAATTTTGACTTTTCTGGAAAAATATGTTCCCTTTTTTCGTCGTAAAACTGATTGATTTTAGCCATTAATTCAACGAAATAAGGTTTATTCATTTCAGGTTCTAAGACTTTTTGCCAATTGGTATTTAGGTTCATTTCATGTTTGATTAAAACAGATTGATTATTTCAAAAATAACAGTTTCTAAAATAGAAATAAAAAGTATGTCGTTTAATCCGTCTCTTCTATTTAGGACAGTTTCCAAAGAAACATCAACTTAATTGATTTGCATTAAAATCTTTTCTAAACTAACTTAGGTTGGGTAGAATACCCTTTTCTTTATTATTATGAAATAAAAAACCGCAGAAATTAATCCCTGCAGTTTCAAAAAAGTCATTTTATAAAGATTAAGCTTTATTACCAAATTGACCAATAATTAATTGCGCCAATTCCTCACCAATTCGATCTTGAGCTTCACTTGTTGCTGCACCAATATGAGGTGTACAAGCGATTTTTGCATGAGACAATAATTCTTTTCTTGGGTTTGGTTCATTTTCAAAAACATCCAAAGCAACTCCAGCAATTGTTCCATTATCTAAAGCCTCAATTAAATCACTTTCATTGATAACTCCACCGCGAGAAGCATTTACTAATCGCACGCCTTTTTTCATTAATCCAAATTCAGCTGCTGTAATCACAGCACTTCTATCAGCTTGTTTTGGAACGTGCAATGAAATATAATCCATTTGTCCAAGAACACTTTTTAAATCAGTTACAGTTTTAATAGTGACAACAACATCATTTCCTCCAACTGGAACTTTAATTTCTGCTACATATTCATTTTGATCAATTGCAATTACATTCATTCCCACACCTAAAGCGTAAGAAGCCAAACTTTGACCAATGCGACCAAATCCAATAATACCAATCGTTTTCCCTCTCAATTCAACACCTTTCGCGTAGTTTTTCTTCAACGTTGAGAAATCACCGTTTTCCATATTCTTGTAAGAATCATTTAAAAAACGAGACAAAGAGAATAAATGTCCCATTACTAATTCTGCCACGGATTGCGAGGAAGATGCTGGGGTATTAATTACCGTTACACCTTTTTCACGGGCGTAAGCAACATCAATATTATCCATTCCAACTCCACCTCTTCCAATCAATTTCAAATTGGGACAAGCATCAATAACTTCTTTGCGAACTGTTGTAGCGCTTCGAACCAATATCATTTCGACACCTTGTTCATTTACAGCATTTGCCAATTCTTCTTGAGCTACTTTTTCAGTAATAACAGTGTAACCTGCTGCTTCTAGTAATTTTTTTCCTACTGCGGAAATTCCGTCGTTTGCTAGTATTTTCATTTTTTTTAAATTTTAAGACTCCGCCGTGGCGGAAGGATTTATGACTGAATGAAGAATGAGAGAATGAGTGAATGAGAAATGAAAATTAATCTGCAATTTGCAATCTTATAATCTGCAATTTTCTCAATCCGCAATTCTATATTTTACATTCTACATTTTCAATTCACTTTTAACTCTTCACTTTTAATTTTTAACTATAAAATCTATTTCCCAAACGCTTTCATTACATCCACCAAAACCTGAATGCTTTCAATTGGTAATGCATTATACATTGACGCTCTATATCCACCAGTTGAGCGATGTCCAGGTAAACCAACAAGTCCAGCGCCTTTCCAAAGTGTGTCAAATTCAGCAGCGCGACTTTCGTCAGCAAGTGTGAAAGTAACGTTCATTTTCGAGCGATCTTCTTTTGCTACCGTTCCGATGAAAGCTGGATTTGCATCAATTTCGTTGTATAATAATTCTGCTTTTGCATTATTTCTAGCTTCCATTGCTTTAACTCCGCCATTTGCAATCAAATTTCTCAAATTCAACATCGCAACATAAACAGAAAAAACGGGAGGCGTGTTTAACATCGATTCTTTTTCAACTTGTTGTTTCAAATCCAAATAAG
>CAMDGP010000065.1 GCA_945897765.1 Chitinophaga pinensis | reverse complement strand
TACGTCCCCAAGCAGCAAGACTGATGTCTTTAACTTTGTAAGATAATTTTTCTGTAGTATTACTCATTTTATTTATTTTTCTATTTTAAGCGTACAAAGTTACGAAACTAAAATCCAAACACAAAAACAATGTTTTATGACTAAATTTTAAATTCTTCATTTTCATTATCCTTAACATAACTTTTAACGTTGGATTTATTTCAACTTTCAGTTATCAATTTTAACTTATTAAATTCTTTCTCGAATCATCTCTTCCAACCCTTTCACAAACAATGGATGGTCGTTTGAACTAGGAACTAATTGCACTTTTTCGCCGCCGTGTTCTTCGAATATTTCTTGATATTCAGAGCCAATTTCAATAATCGTTTCCAAACAATCAGCAACGAAAGCAGGACTAAATACCAATAATTTTTTCGCGCCTTTTTTAGCTTGTTCTTCCACAATCTTATCAGAGAAAGGTGTTAACCATTTTTTGTCTAATCTCGATTGAAAACAAACAGTGTATTGTTCTTCTCTCAATCCTAATTTTGAAGCTATCAAGCGTGTTGTTGCAAAAGAGGTTGCTTTATAACAAAATTTATTTTCTTCATTTATTTCTGATTCACAAGGCTGGTCGCTACACAAATCAGTTCCTTCATACACTTTATCTACTTGTCGTTCAGGCAAGCCGTGATAGGAAAACAAAATGTGATCGAAATCGCTTAAGTTAAATGCTTTAGTTCGTTCGATAATTGAATCAATGTAACCTTCGTTGTCCCAAAACTGATTGATGATTTTTATTTCAGGAATTACCCACCATTTACGAATGAGGTTCATTGCTTTTTCAATCGCAGAACCTGAAGAGGCACTTGCATATTGTGGAAACAAAGGTAATATAATGATTTGGTCGTAATTTGCTTTATGCATTCTATCCAAAACTGAATCCATTGACGGATTTTGGTAACGCATTGCCAATTCAATCGTAACATTTTCGTCTTTAAACAAGTCTTTTAACTTATTTTGAACGTTAACAGAATGTGTGATTAATGGCGAAACTCCTTTTCCAACTTCCCACAATTCTTTATAAATCTTTGCAGATTTTGGTGCTCTAAAAGGAACGATTATGCCATTCACTAAAATTTTTCTTGCCAACCAAGGAATGTCAATCACGCGTGGATCGTTCAAAAATTCAGATAAATACGTACGAACATCGCTTGTGCTTGGGCTATCTGGAGTTCCTAATTGAAGTAATAATACGCCTGTTTTTTTCATTCTTTATTTCTTTTTCCTAATTGGATTAGTTGCTAAACAACCAATAGCTTCATAAGTTCCAAAATTAAGGACAATTTCTTGTGATAGGGCTAAATTTTAAAAACAGATTTTTTAAATTAATTCAGAAATTTCACCAACTTCGATCAAATCCTGTGTCGACCATTTTTTCCTCGGTGTTTGTTCTTAGGGCGAAGTTGAATCCGTTATAAACTGAATATCCACCAAAGTTTCCTTGTTTGTCAATAGCTAAGAAACAACATTGTAATCCAGTTAAATCTTTATGTTTCTTAATGATACGATTCACAGCTTCTTTGCACGCATCAACAGGAGAGTAACCTTGTCGCATTAATTCAACAACAGTGTGACTACCTGCAATGCGAATTATTGCCTCACCTAAACCTGTTGCTGTTGCAGCGCCCACTTCATTATCAATAAATAATCCTGCACCAATAATTGGGGAATCCCCAACGCGACCGTGTAATTTATACGCCCAGCCACTTGTTGTGCAAGCACCACTGAAATCGCCATTGGCGTCCATTGCAATCATGCCAATAGTATCGTGGTTCTCGTGGTTAATTTCAGGTTTTTTAAATAGTTCTTTGTTTTCCTTCTTCCATTCTTGCCATTCTTTTTTAACTTCAGGTAAAGGTGTTTTTGCTGTTTCGAATCCGTTTTCAATTGCAAATTTTTCAGCTCCTTCCCCAACTAACATAACGTGTTGGGTTTTTTCCATTATCGCTCGGGCAACGGAAACTGGATGTTTAATTCCTTCTACAAATGCGACTGAACCACAGCGCGATTGCTCGTCCATGATGCAAGCGTCTAAAGTTACATGTCCGTCTCTGTCAGGTCTTCCGCCAATTCCCACACTTCGATTCGTAAGATCATTTTCAGTTACACGCACTCCTTTTTCGACTGCATCTATTGCTTTTCCTCCCTTGCTCAAAATTTCCCAAGCAGCTTTGTTAGCATCTAATCCATGAATCCAAGTGGAAAGAATAATAGGGCCTGTTGCTTTTGCTTCAAAGGAATTTCCTATTAAAGTTGTTGCTTTAATTGGTTTAACAACCGATAATGCTCCTGCTATTAAGCCAAATTTAAAAAAGGATCTTCGTCTCATTTATTCTTCTTTTTCTTTAATTCATTTGCTAACCAAACTTGATATTTACGCGCATTTCGCATGTGTTGAACGTCTGACGATTCAAAATTATGGGTGTAAGAAAAATCGGGCTTTGCACACATGAACAAATAATCATGCTGCTGATAATTCAAAACAGCGTCCAAAACTTTCTCGGAAGTCATACAAATTGGACCAGGAGGTAAACCTTTCACTTTATAAGTGTTGTAAGCGCAATCAACTGAACGATGTTCACGTAATAAACGCTCAACCCCATTTAACTTCTCTTCCCAACAAAATTTGAACGTTGGATCGGATTGCAACAACATTCCTTTCTTTAGGCGATTCAAGTAAAGTCCTGCAATTGTTGACCATTCTGATGAATGAATCGACTGCTCGCTGTAAACAATACTAGCTAAAGTTGCGAGTTGACTCGGTGAAGTGAAACCCATTTTTGACAATTTATTTTTTCGATCGGGAGTCCAGAAATTTCGAAATTCTTGTGCCATTCGTTCCACAAATTGTTTTTCATCGGTATCATAAAACATGGAATAAGAATTGGGCATAAAAAGCGCAGGCAATTGCTCTAGTGTAAAACCAAACTTATTTAAAGTTTCTGCATCTGTTAAATAGTTAACCAATTTGGCGCTGTCAACCATTATACACTTTTCAACCATTCCTGCCATTTGGTAAATATCTCGGCAATTATTGAAAGTCACTTGAACTTCAACCTCAGCGTTTCCATTTCCGTTAGAATTTAAGGTGAAACCATTCAATAAGTTCTTATAGGAAACACCAGGTTCAATCACATATTTTCCTAAGGCTATATTATTACTATTCAATCCTTTAAAGTCACCAACAGAAATTAAACCTTTCATATCTTTAATGATTCCTTTCTCTTTAAGTTCTTCTGCTAACTTCTGAAGTGAAATAGTTTTAGTGATAAAAAACGTTTGCTTTTCACCGTTAACTGTCGTTTTATTTCCCGCGAGGAAAAGCATAATTTTTGGTGTTGCAACTGCAATTCCAACAAGTGTGGCGATGATGCCAATAATGATTATTGTTCTTTTAGACATAGTTGATAGCTGATTTCGTCAATTCTTTTTCCTTTGTAAATAAACCAATTTTTGCGCAAGCCAATTCTTAAAAAACCCAATGATTCAAAGAGTTGAACACTCGGTTCGTTATCACCATGAATACTACATTGAAGGTTTGTTAATTCTAAGATATCTCGAGCATATTCGATCAATAATCCCAAGCTTTCCTTTGCTCTGCCTTTTCTTCGTACTTTTTCCTCAGCTATTAAAATTCCGACTGAAGCAAAACCATGTTTGAAATTTACGTCATATAAATCGACTGTTCCAACAGAAAAATCAGAATCGTTTTCGCAAATGATAAATCGCAATTGCCCTGAATTGCGAATATTCGACTGTTGTTCAATTAATTGATGGATTGCTGTCATTGAAAAAGGCACTTCAGTATTAGATACTTTCCAATTGTCAGGATTATTTTCCCACATAAAAAGAGTGGTAGCGTCATCCTCTTCAACTGACCTAAGATAAATTGTTTTTCCCTTCAACATCGTTTAGTTTTTCAATGCGTTGTTGAATTTCATCAATTGTGTACGATTTAATTCCTTTGTATTCATTAATCAAATGTAATCCAAAAACTGAAAGTAACTGATCTTCATCTTGTAAAAAATGTAGCAATTCACTTAATTTTTGAATGCTAATCGGTGCATTTAAGCAATTTTTAATTGGAACCAAACAGCTTGTTTCTATATCAAAAGCACGCTCAAATTTTGAATATTCAATTCTCACTTGTTCAAACGTTAAGTTAGATTTTAGTTGAATTAAAACGGTGCTAATTTTCTTTTTATCAATCACTTGCAACATACTTTTAATTGCAACTGATTCATCTTTCCCTTTGGCTTTGAGGCTAAAATAGTGACCATCAACTGAAATTCCGATGTGTGGTGGAATTTTATCGGCGTGCAAAATCCACAAATGAACACCATGAAGATGATCCATTTTTTCTCGAAATTGAATGTTATCAAAAATGAAATCAAACATCAATTTCTCCACTAAAAACGAAAGTTGCAGGACCAGAAAGATAAATATTTTGATAATGACCGCTTGAAACGCGTTCAAACTCTACCATCAATTCACCACCTTTAACCTTAACTTTAACTTGATTTAAAGGTGAAGCAGAAAGAAAATCGTGCACCAATGCACAAGCTGTTGCACCAGTTCCACAAGACAAGGTTTCATCCTCTACCCCACGTTCATAGGTTGCAATAGCAATTTCATTTTCACTAAGTCGTTGCACCAAATTCACATTAATTCCTTCTTGCTTGTAAGTTGAAGAATAGCGAATTTCTTTACCAATTTCAGTAATGCTTTTAGTTGACAAATCATCATTGTACAATACATAATGAGGAGAACCTGTATATAATACAAAGGCTTGGTCGTCTTTTTTTACCTCCAAAACATTGTTCATTTTCAAGCGCACTTGGAAAGAATTCGCAGCGGCACTATGTAAACCATCAATCGCATTAAATTGTACATTTTCAACAGCGATTCCAAGAGTAGCGGCAAAATCAACAGCACATCTAGCTCCATTTCCACAAAAACTTTTTGATCCATCGGCATTGTAATAATCCATTTCGAAAGCGCCAATTGATGACTTATTGATTTTAATTAAACCATCAGCACCAACGCCAAAACGACGGTCACAAAGTTGTTGAACTTGAGAAATTGTAAGATGATCGTAGTTTCCGGACAGATTATCAAGCATTACAAAATCGTTGCCTGTTCCTTGATATTTTGAAAAGTTGATTTTCATTCGGTAAAATTAAGGAATCTTGTTGGGGTGTATTATAATTTACTGAATTTTATCTATTTCGAAACAGAATATGTTCACTGTTAAAATTATAGAATCTTCAAATAGGTAATTCTTATTATCGTAATCTTTTTAAATCTCCTTCAAAAACCATAAATCACAAGCATTATGTCCCGAGTTTCCTAATGGTTGATTAAGTTGTTTAAATCCTGCCTTTTTGTACATAGATACAGCTTTTGCAAAATGAGGAAGACTTTCGATATACATTGACTTATAGCCAAATTCAATTGCTGTTTCAATGCACTTTTCGAGTAGAGCTAAGCCAATGCCTTTTCCTCGTGTTGAAGGTGCAGCGTAAAATTTGACTAATTCCACACAATCTTTAGGTAATGCATCAGTTGGAAAAATACCACAACACGCCAAGGGTTCACTTTCTACCTCAACAACCCACATCATTGATTTTTGCGTTTCAAACAAAGTAAATAAATCATCTGTTGTTGGATCTGAAAAAACAGTTCCTTGTTGAGGAGCATCATGTTCGATAAATACCTGACGAATCATTGTTGCCAGTGCAAAATTGTCACTTTTATTAAGTTGTCGAATTGTATAATTCATTGTTGAATGATAAAAAACAAATATAAATGTAATTAGGAGGGTTTTAATTCAAGTATTCATAAACGTTTACAACTTTGTAGTATAATATTCACTTTGATATCTCTAAATTGCTTCCAATAATGAAGTAAAATGCATTGAAATTTTAAAGACTTAATGAATAAAAATTATTAAATTTGGTTATTAAAATAAAAGGATGACTGATATTCAATTATACACGAAACTTTCTGGACTTCCATCAAATTTAAAAATGGAGGTAGCTGATTTTATTGATTTTTTAAAATTTAAATCACAAAACATTGAAAATCAAAATACTAAAAGATTAGCAGGTAAAGCAAAAGGTCTTGTTAATATGAAAGATAATTTTGATGATCCAATTGAAGGTTTTAACGAATATCTTAAATGAATTTTTTAGTTGACACCCATGTTTTAATTTGGTTTATAACCGACGACATTAAACTGCCTGTTAAAACTAAACAGATAATTGAAAACAAAGAAAATTCTTGTTACGTTAGTATTGCTTCCTATTGGGAAATAGCAATCAAAAATTCTATCGGAAGACTTGATTTAAATTCTGATTTAGAAACAATATTTGATGTTATTGAAGAATCTGGATTTGAAACTCTTCCTTTAACAACAAATCAAATATTACAAAATGCAACTTTAGAATTCCATCATCAAGATCCATTTGATAGAATCATAATCGCACAATCAATGGTTGAAAACATGACAATCATTACAAAAGATAGCCTTTTTGATAAATATAATGTTCCTATAATTTGGGAAAAATAACATGTGTCAAACCTCACTTCAACTCAAAACTTCCTTTTTGTCCGCCAACGGAAATTGTGAAACTTCCTTTTTCGGAAATCCACTTGTTATCTAGACCAACGAATTCTAATGATGAAGTAGAAATTTTGAAACTAACAGTTTTCGATTCTCCCGGATTGAGTTCAATCTTTTCAAAATCTTTTAATCGTTTGTTTGCTGGAGCAATAGATGCAAAATCATCTGTAATATACCATTGAACAGTTTCTTTTCCTTTTGTTTTTCCTGTATTTGTAACTGTAATTTCAGCAGTTATGAAATCATTTTCACCTTGAATTGCATTTTTAGAAAGTTTCAAATTGGTGTAAGAAAAACTGGTGTAACTCATTCCAAAACCAAATGGCCATTGCGGATCGTGTGCTTGATTCAATTCATTTTTACCAGATTTTGCTTCGGCATTTGTGTAGTCATAGTGTTCAATTACACCGTCGTATTTGGGATAAGTAAAAGGTAATTTTCCACTTGGGTTTTCTTTGCCATAAACTAAATCTACTAAAGCTTCAGAACCGTAATCTCCGGGTAAATACCCATTAAAAACAGCTGTCGCAAACGGTTCAATCTCACGAACGATTCGCGGTTTTCCAAACATCGTCACCAAAACAATTCGTTTTCCAGTGCTTGCCAATTCTTGTATTAACTTAACGTAGGCTACTGGTAAATTCAAAGAACGAATGTCTCCAGGTTTTTCTGTCGCTGGCATTTCTCCCAAACACACAACAATTTTATCTGCCATTTTAGCCTCAATTTTTAACCAATTTACATCTAACAAATTACACGTTTCCCAACCGTCAACTAATGACAAATCATAGCCTTTTTCAAAATGAAGGTTTTTTGCACCAATTTGTTTCTCAAATGCTTGTCGAATGGTTAGAGCTCCAACTGTATTGTAAGCTGTATCTACTCCTTGCCACGTATGTGTCCATGCACCATTTTGAAAAATCAAATTATCCGCTGCTTCACCAATTAACAAAATTCTTTCGTTTTTAGAAAGTGGTAATAAGTTGTTGTCGTTTTTCAAAAGTGTAATTGATTCCTGAGCTGCTGCTCTTGCTGCATTTTTGAACTCTTGTGAACCGAATTTCAAGTATAAATCGCTGTTGTAAACTTGTTTTTTATACAATCCCAATTTCAGCTTCACGAATAAAATTCGCGCCACGGCATCGTCCAAACGTTTTTTGGAAATTCGACCTTCATCAACAGCTTCTTTAAACAGTTTCAAATATTCGGAATACGTTGTGTAATAAGGAACCATGCTCATGTCAACACCCGCATTGAAAGCCAAAATGATGGCTTCTTTTTGGTCTTTTGCGACTTTGTGAACGGTGTGCAACATTCTAAAATCTTCCCAATCGGAAACTGCAAAACCTTTGAATCCCCAGCGATTTTTCAAAACTTCTGTTATCAAATGATGATTGATGTGTCCAGGAATTCCGTTGACATCACCGCTATTAATCATAACCGACAATGCGCCAGCTTCTACAGCTGATTTGAAAGGTGGTAAAAACAACTCTTCCATTTGTCGTTCGGGAATCCAAGCGGGTGTGCGGTCGCGACCCGAATTTGGGTAAGAATATCCCACAAAATGTTTCATGCAAGAAAGTACCGTGTAAGGGTCGTCAAACGATTTTCCTTGGTAGCCTTTTACTAAGCCTTGTCCCATTTTACTAACTAAAAAGGGATCTTCACCCAAGGTTTCAAAATAGCGCGACCACAAAGGTTGTCTTCCCAAATCCAAAACAGGTGAAAAATTCCAAGGAACACCAGAAGCTCTCGTTTCGTAAGCTGTAATTTTACCCATTTCTTCCGCCAAAGCTGGATTCCAAGTTGCAGCTAAACCAATTTCTTGAGGAAACAATGTTCCACCAATCACATAATTCGCTCCGTGAATGGCATCAACACCATAAAGAACTGGCGTTTTTGTTTCGCCCAATTGATAAAACTGATGAACTTTTGCCGTAATTGTGGCCCATGTTTTTAAGTCCAAGTTATGTGAACTCACATTTAAAATGGAACCAACATTATTCGTTTTTATAACTTCTTTAAGTTTTACTTCGTCTAATTGTAAAGGCTCTAAAACACGTCCTTTTTCGTCCACTTTTAGTACAGCGTCCAAGGTTAATTGACACGTTTGAGCGATTTTTTCTTCGGTTGAAAGTTGTTTCAATCGGCGTTTGGCTTCTTTTTGTAACTGAGCATCAGTATTTTGACTGTAAGATAATTTAACGAGTAACACACACAATAGTAGCGATAGAAATTTCATAAGATATTGTAATTAGTACTCTAAGGTAATTGTTTTTCTGATTTATAATACCCGCAACCCAAAATCTTGTCCGAATTGATTTTTTTCTTTTCTTAAAACAAAATGTTGGATTGAAAAATGAAATGGTCCATCAAGAATAGAAGAATATAAAGTTGACTTAGCGTCTTTATTTATTAAAATCCATCCAATGAATAACTCTATATTTCAATTAAATGATGTCGAAAAGCACCAAAAGCAAGGTTTTTAAATATCCAACATTAAAAATTAAGAATTCAAAATCCCACTTCAACTTCTCCCCATTTCCCTGGCGATAAGTGAAATCCTTCGGTATTGTGGCTGTTCCAACGGTCTTGGCGCTGGCGTTTTTGTTCGGTTGTGTTGAGGTCAACGGCAATTTCGAAGCCGATTTTATCACCTGATTTTAAGGTCGTTTTGTAAAGTTCCTTGTAAGGAATTGCGATTTCAGCAGTGTATCCTGTAGAGTTATTTTGGATTTTGAAATCGATTGCTTTCAATTCAACGCTTTCTTTCCAATCCCAAACGTATGGATTCGCTCCACAATTGATACCGATGTGTTGGTCACTCAGTAAGAAGAATTTGCGCTTCGGGTCAGCTTTCGTATTTGTTGAAAAAGCAATTTCGATTGCATCACCGTTCCACAAGTTGCTTCCCGTTTGATCGTTCACACGTGGACTTGGGTCTTCAACTTTTACGGCCACAAACAAGCTATCATTGCTGTAATGAACGGCAAATGAATGTCCACTTTCAAATTCAGTGAAAGGTGCTTTCCAATCGCTTAAATCACCATTCATTTTTGGTGAAACTTTACTTGTACTAGCAGTTGTTTCTTGGCGCAGTTTTCCTGTAAACGGAACAATTTTAATGCTGTTAATCTCTACTTTTCCTTCGGATAAAAACTGAATGATCAATTGTTT
>CAMDGP010000064.1 GCA_945897765.1 Chitinophaga pinensis | reverse complement strand
GGCTTGAAATTGAGCCTGCCTCAACAAAAAAGTTACAAATCGTGGTATCTGCCACTTTTTGTAATTTTTCTGCTAGGGCAGACTCAATTTCAAGTATGATTTTTAATAGAAAATCCTCTATTTCGTAATGAAAATTGCTGGCTTATAATATACCAGAATTCGTGGAGTGCCCATAGCACCACAGGATGTACCTCTACCAAAAGATCTTAAGAGCAAAGACACCGATCAACAGTCTGTTCAGTCAATGACTTCAGAGCCGACAGGTACTCTATTGGCTGACTGTAGAAAGCTCCGCCACTTGAAGTACCAACATTATTTGTTAAAATTAATTCATCAGGATTTGCATCAGGATCACCACCAGTATCGCCAATTGCAGCTGCGCCTGTTAAATTCCAACCTGTCGTGTTTAAAGTTGGAGAACCAGTCAATTCAGCAAATATTAGTGATTGAGAAAATGCGCTTATTGATAAAGCAACAAAAAGAGTTAGTAGAAGATTATTTTTCAACATGCTTGAAATTTAAAAACTGATTTCTTGTTATTAATAATTTATGAATCAAATTCTGCTAATTCTATCCAACGAATTGATATAGACTCAATATCTTCAGAAATTTTACCGAGTTTAATACCTAAATCGTATACTTCTTTATTATTTACTTTTCCTGACGAAAGTTGCTCGACAATTGTTGCTTTTGCAGTTTCTAAAGTCTCCAATTCTTTTTCGATTTTCTTGAATTCTTCTTTTTCTTTGTAACTTAATTTTCGTTTCTCAACTTCTACTTTTTTCTCAATTACAACTTGTTTTTCTTGCTGAACTTGAGCTTGAGCTAAATTGCTTTTTTCGTCGCGTTTATCTTGAATTTGTTTTTTTCTAAAATCGGTGTAATTTCCAACAATATCCTTGATTTTTCCTTCGCCTTCAAACACAAAAAGGTGGTCTACCATCTTATCCATGAAATAACGGTCGTGGGAAACAACAATCAAGCAACCTTGGAAATTTCTCAAGTAATCTTCCAAAACGGACATTGCGAAAATATCTAAATCGTTTGTTGGCTCATCGAGAATTAAGAAATTTGGATTACTCATCAATACGCGCAACAATTTCAAACGTCGTTTTTCTCCCCCACTCAATTTATGCACGAAATTGTAATGCATGTCTCTAGTGAAAAGAAAACGTTCTAATAACTGAGCAGCTGATAATTGTCGACCTTTTTCCAATGGAATGTATTCTGCGACTTCTTTCACGACATCAATCACTTTGAAATCGTCTGGAACTTTGATCAAATCTTGGGAATAGTACCCAAAAACAACCGTTTCACCGATTACGATTTTTCCTTTATCTGTAGGTTCTTCACCTAATAACATTTTCAAGAAAGTTGTTTTTCCTGATCCGTTATTACCAACGATTCCTAATCGCTCCAAGCGTTGCACATTATAAGTGAAATCCTCCAAAATTTTCTTATCGCCGAAGTTTTTTCCAACTTTATGAAATTCCGCAATTTTAGAACCTAAACGTTCCATTTTCACTGGTAATTCCAATTCGTCTTCGTCGGTGTTCTGAAGTGCTGTTTTTTTGATGTCTTGAAATGCATCGACACGCGCTTTTTGTTTCACACCACGTGCTTTCGGTTGACGACGAATCCATTCTAATTCTTTCTTAAACGTGTTTTTTGCCTTCTCAATTGTTGATTGTAATTGGTCTTCGCGCTCCGCCTTTTTCTCTAAGTAATAAGAGAAATTCCCTTTGTATTTATAAATAGTTTGATCAGCCAATTCAAAGATGGTGTCACAAACTACTTCCAAAAAGTAACGGTCGTGGGTTACCATTAAAATTGTTGATTTCGAAGTAGCCAAATACGCTTCCAACCATTCAATCATATCTAAATCCAAGTGATTGGTAGGCTCATCTAAGAATAAAAAATCTGCTTCTGACAACAACACTTTTGCTAAAGCCACTCGTTTTTTCTGACCTCCAGAAAGCGAACCAACAAGCTGCGAAGTATCTTGCAATTTAAGAACTGATAAGATTTGTTGTACTTTCACTTCGATGTCCCAAGCGTTCATTTCCGTGATTTCTTGATACAAATGCTCCAACGCCTTTTCGTCGTTATTATCCATTGCGACATTGTATTCTTTGATCAACTTCAGTTCAGGCAAATCATGATCGAAAACCGCTTCTAAAATGGTTTGTTCTGCATTCATCAATTCAGTTTGCTCCATGAAGGCAACACGAATGTCATTTCTAAAAACAATTCGACCATTATCATATTGTTCAAAATCCATCAAACAGCGCAATAAAGTTGTTTTTCCAGAACCATTTTTAGCGATTATTGCGACTTTCTGTCCTTGGTCGATACCAAAAGTTAAGTCAGCAAAAAGTACACGTTCACCAAAAGATTTGGTAAGATTTTCAACAGAAAGGTAATTCATCAATGATTATTTATGCCCATTTTTATGAAGTGCAAAGGTAGGGCTTTATTTCTGAAGTTGGAATTTGGGTAGTAGAAAGTTGAGGTAATGTTTTAGTTAAAAAAATAAAACTGAATCATTAAGGACCTAAAAAAATGAATTATAAATACTAATGTAAATTAACTTCTTAATGGTTTTTAATGAATTCATATTCTAATAATAACTAAACCTTTGATATTTGTAGAGAATAAAATATTGCAATTATTTTAAAGAATATTAACTACATTTATTTTCAATTTTAACCTAGTTTACATGCGTGCAATAGATAAATTACTAACTGAATACGGAGAAAGCCATCAAAATGCAACTAATAAACTAATCCATTGGATTTGTGTTCCAATTATTTTTTGGTCGATTGTTGCGCTTTTATGGACTGTTAAATTAAGCGTTGAAATCCCAGGCACAACTTATCATTTAAACCTAGCTTTGGTTGCTTTAGTAGCTGTGATTTTCTATTACATTAAACTTTCTATTAGATTAACAATTGGAATGTTGATTTTCTCTTTTGCTTGTATTGCTATCACTGATCGATTAGAAGAAAATCTGCAAACTCTGGACTTTCCGCTTTGGGGATTAGCGCTGATTCTATTTGTTATCGCTTGGATTTTTCAATTCGTAGGTCACAATATTGAAGGTAAAAAACCATCATTTTTGAAAGACCTTCAATTCCTACTTATCGGTCCAGCGTGGTTAATGCATTTTATTTATAAGAAAATTGGGGTAAAATACTAATTGTCAAACATACTGCCCAACGTTGTGAATTGCAAACGAAAGAGTTGCGAACGAAAAGATTAGGCTTCGGACTTCGAGAGCATCAGTCCTCGTATATCAATCTTCAATTGTATTGGTAACTAATGAGGGTTGAGTCACGTTAGCAATTCGCAACTATATGTTCGCAATTCTATCTCAATCTATTCAAAGAATCCAATAGTTTTTTATCCCGGATGATACCGATCTGCGCGAGCAAAGTAAAAGGCAAACCAGCAACCATAATATAAAATCCAAGACCTAGTTCTTTAGTTGTTTCCTCAGAAGTCACACAACCACCACAAAGTTGAGAAGCCAAAACAACACCAATTGTCAACAATAAATACAAAAAGAAAACTGCCCTCGCAAGCTTCACTTGAAAATTCAATTTTTTGTAACTCATCAAAGCGAAGAAAATAAAAAGAATAAGTACAATGATTCCTATGTAATAAGGAGCTGATGAAATCGTTTCAGTTTTTGAATTTGGACTTCCTGTAACTCTACTTTCAATTCCAAAGGCACTGTATGCGTAAGTTGTTTTTTCAGTTACAAATCTAAAAATATCCATTCCAGTTAAAAGAATAGCCAATAAAATCATTGAGATGGCGAAGTACAAAGTTTGTAAGCGTTGAATCATTTTTTTATTTTTTTACAAATGTATAGACTTATTTCTAAGATAGAAATCTAAAATCGTAATAGCTGCCATTGCTTCTACAATTGGAACTGCTCTTGGAACCACACACGCATCGTGACGACCTTTGCCTGCAATTGTAACTTCTTCTCCCATAGTATTTATTGATAATTGATCTTGCATTAAAGTTGCAACAGGTTTAAATGCTACTCGAAAATTGATTGGCATTCCATTAGAAATTCCACCTTGAATTCCGCCAGAATGATTGGTTTTTGTTGTTCCGTCAGTTTTGAAAAGATCATTGTGTTCCGAACCGCGCATTGTGATAGCTGAAAACCCACTACCGATTTCAAAACCTTTTACGGCATTTATGGATAACATTGCTTTTCCTAATTCAGCGTGTAGTTTATCAAAAACTGGTTCACCTAAACCAATAGGAACATTTTCAATTACACAACGAATTGCTCCTCCAATTGTATCTCCTTCTTTACGAATTTCACGAACAAGGTTTTCCATTTCAGCAGCAAGTTGAGCATCTGGACAGCGGACCAAATTAGATTCAATTAGTTCTTGGTCAAAGAATTCAGTTGACTGAAAACGTATTCCTCCAATTTGATCAACGTATGTTGAAAATCGAATTCCTAAAGAGGCAAGCATTTGTTTTGCTATTGCACCTGCCACTACTCTACTTGCTGTTTCGCGCGCACTACTTCTTCCTCCTCCGTTAAAATCGCGAATACCAAATTTCTTTTGATACGTAAAATCAGCGTGAGAAGGTCGAAAAGTATGTTCTAAATGCTTGTAATCCGTTGATTTCTGATTCTCATTTGGAATAATAAATCCAATAGGTGCACCCGTTGTTTTTCCTTCAAATATTCCAGATAGAAATTGAACAGTGTCGCTTTCTTTCCGTTGTGTTACAATTGCTGACTGCCCCGGTTTTCTTTTATCAAGTTCTTTTTGAATCGCTTCTAAATCCAATTCAAAATTAGCAGGAACGCCATCAATTACACCTCCAATTGCAATTCCATGAGATTCACCAAAAGTGCATAACTTAAAAATTGTTCCAATACTTGAACCAGCCATTGTTTACCAGATTTTTACGCGTTTTTCAGGTGCTAAATATAAGGAATCTGTTTTCTTAACGTCAAATGCTTCATAGAATTCAGGGATATTTCTAACCACACCATTGATTCTAAATTTAGAAGGTGAATGTGGATCTGAAGCAACTTGAGATCGCAATGCCTCTTCTCTGTCTTTATTCAACCAAACTTGCGCCCATCCAATAAACACGCGTTGAAGACCCGTGAATTTATCCATTTTAGGAGCATCTTGACCAGTCAAACTCATTTTGTATGCTTTAATTGCGATGCTTAATCCTCCTAAATCTCCAATGTTTTCACCTAAGGTAAATTCACCATTCACATTCAAATCAGGGAAGACTTTAAAGCTATCGTATTGCGCAACCAATGCATTAGTTCTTGCTTTAAAGGACTTCAGGTCTTTAGCTGTCCACCAATTTCTCATTTTTCCATCGCCATCAAATGTTGCTCCTTGATCGTCGAAACCATGTCCGATTTCATGTCCAATTACACCTCCGATTGCACCGTAATTCACGGCATCGTCAGCATTCATATCAAAGAAAGGTGCTTGAAGAATTGCAGCTGGGAATACAATTTCATTCAAAGATGGATTGTAATACGCATTTACTGTTTGCGGACTCATTCCCCAAAGTGTGCGATCAACAGGTTTACCAAGTTTCGCTAACATTTCATCGTACACAAAATCACTTGAACGTTGCATATTTCCAAAGAAATCATCCTTTTTAACAGCTAATTTTGAGTAGTCTTTCCATTTGTCAGGATAACCAATTTTCACTGTAAATTTCTTCAATTTCGCCAAAGCTTCTTTCTTTGTTTTTGGGCTCATCCAATCCAAATTCTTGATGCTTTCTTCATAAGCGTTCAATAAATTTTGAACCAATGTTTTCATTCTTTCTTTGGCTTCTGGCGTAAAATGCTCTTTAACATACACTTTACCAACCAATTCACCTAAATTGTCATTTACAACATCTACTCCTTGTTTCCAAAGTTTAACCGGTTCTTCTGCGCCTGACAATACTTTACCGTAGAAGTTAAAGTTCTCAGTGTATAATTGTTGCGTCAAGTTTTTAGCATTCGCATGAATAGCGGACCATTTCAAATAGGTTTTCCAATTTTCAACGGGTGTATTTTTGATGATGTCATTCAATAATTTCAAGTATTCAACCTGAGAAATAATCACTTGTTTTTGTTTGTCAAAACCAGCTTTTTTCATGTAAATGCTCCAATTAAAATCAGGCATTAAGTTTTTTAAATTCTTAGAAGCGTATTTATTATACAACTTTGCAGCATCACGTGTATCTTCTTTTTTCATGTGAATAGAAGCAATTTTATATTCCAAATCAAAAATCATTGCTGCATTTTCTGCTGGCGAGTCAATTTTTGCCATTTCTAAAACATTCGCAATATGCGCTTTGTATTTGGTTTTGATTAATTCTGAATTAGCATCCGTATTCAAATAATACTCACGGTCAGGAAGACCAATTCCAGCTTGCCAACTTGAAACAGAATATTTTGTTGGGTCTTTTAAGTCTTCTGAAACGTAAAAAATAATTGGGCAATTCACACTGTATCTGTTTGCTTCACCAAAAAATGCAGCTAAATCATCGTAATTTTTAATGGCATCAATTTTACCAAAAAGCGGTTTCAAAGGATTCATTCCTTTTTTGTCGCGCAATTGCGTATTCATATATGAAGCGTAGAAATCTCCAATCTTTTGTTCGTCGCTTCCAACTTCTGATTTCGTTTTTGAAGCTGCCTCAATGATTGCTTTCACATCTTCTTGTGATTTGTCATACAACATATCAAAAACGCCGTAAGACGACTTGTCCGAAGGGATTTTGTGAGTTTTCAACCATGTTCCATTAACATATTCTTGGAAATTATCACCAGGTCTCACTTTAAGATTCATATTCTCTTTAATGATTCCAGATTCGAGTGGTTTGTTATTTTGACAAGCAGTTAATGCTAAGCACATTCCGATGATGAATGTTGTATTTCGCAAAAATGAAGATTTCATAGGATTGAATTTTATTTTGTAATCAAATTTAAGAATTATTGATTGTACACGAAAACTTTTAGTGACAAAAGGCGAAAGAGTGATTTTAAGTAGCGATGTAAAATTATAAGGCAAAAAAAAAGCTCCATCAGGAGCTCTTACAATTTTGAGAATCTTAACGCTTGTGCATCGGTTCGTCAGAAACAGTCAATTTCTTTCTTCCTTTGCTACGACGCGCAGCTAAAACGCGACGTCCGTTCTTAGTAGCCATTCTACTGCGGAAGCCGTGCTTGTTTCTTCTCTTTCTTACCGATGGTTGAAACGTTCTTTTCATGATTATTTCTTGTAAATGTTATCAAAAATTAGGAGTGCAAAGATAATATATTTTTCTATATATCAAATTCTTTCAACAAAATTATTTAAAAAATCATTATCGAAGATAAACCAACTATTTTTGCACTAAAATAATTGCAAAATGCTTAAACCTAAAAATAAGAAAGAAGATAAAGTAAAACTAACAAAAGAAAGCTATTCGAAAGCAGCGGGAATTTTTCGCTATTTAAAACCTTACGGATTTATTTATTTCATCGGTTGGATTTTCCTTGTGCTTTCTACTTCTGCAGGGCTTGTGTTTCCTTACTTATTGGGGAAATTATTAGGAACAGCTAATGTTTCAAATATGCAAGATTCAGTGGAATTGATTAGCACCAACAACATCAATAATGTAGCTTTTACACTTTTTGTTCTATTTGGTTTTCAAGCGCTTTTCTCCTTCGTTCGGGTTGTTATTTTTAATAATGTGACAGAAAATGCACTTCGAGATTTAAGAAATGATGCTTTCGATAAATTGGTTTATATGCCAATGGATTTCTTTAATCGCAATAAAGTTGGTGAATTAACGAGTCGTTTATCTTCAGATGTTACCCAAATTCAAGAAACTTTACGTACCACAATTGCTGAATTTTTCAGACAAATAATTATTGTAGTGGGTGGCATATTCATCTTGCTTTTTATTTCTTGGAAATTGTCCCTAATTATGTTGGCAACCGTTCCTGTGATGGCAATTATCGCTGTGTTTTTTGGTCGTTATATTCGTCGATTGAGTAAAGAAGCACAAGATTTTACTGCAGAATCAAATTCAATTGTAGAGGAAGCTTTAACTGGAATTACAAACGTGAAAGCTTTTACGAATGAATTATTTGCCTTGGGTAAATATCAAAAAACAACGCAAAAAACACGCGATTTGAATGTGAAAAGTGGTGTTTGGCGCGGTCTTTTCGTTTCTTTTATCATCTTTTGTTTATTTGGTGCAATTGTTTTCATTATTTGGCAAGGAATGTTGATGACACAAGGAAACAATCCTGAATTATCTAGTGAAGGTTTCTACCAATTTGTGTTGTTTACAATTATGATGGGCGCTTCAGTTGGCTCTTTACCTGATTTATATGCAAGTATTCAAAAGTCGATTGGTGCAACAGAAAATTTAATGAATATCATCAACGAAAAGACCGAAAAGGCTGAAAATACGGGAACAAGTAAATCTCCAATTCAAGGAGAAATTGAATTTAAAAACGTAAGTTTTGCTTATCCGCAACGAAAAGACATGACTATTCTGAAGAATGTAAGTTTTGGAGTTGAAAGAAATAAAACCTTGGCTTTAGTTGGTCCAAGTGGTTCTGGAAAATCGACCATTTCCAACTTGATTTTGAATTTTTACCATGCCAACTCAGGTGAAATTAGAATTGATAATCAATTAATTACTGATTACGATTTGAATTACTTGCGTCAACACATGGCAATTGTACCGCAAGAAGTAATTTTATTTTCTGGCTCCATTTTAGAAAATATCCGATTTGGAAAACCAGAAGCGAGTGAAGAAGAAGTTATCGAAGCTGCGAAAAAAGCAAATGCTTGGGAATTTATAGTTTCTTTTCCTGAACAATTGCAAACGGAAGTTGGTGACCGTGGTATTCAATTATCAGGAGGACAAAAACAACGTATTGCCATTGCACGAGCGATATTGAAAAATCCTCAAATTCTAATTTTAGATGAAGCGACCTCAGCATTAGACTCTGAATCAGAACGTTTAGTACAAGATGCTTTAGATAAACTAATGAAAGGAAGAACATCTGTTGTGATTGCGCATCGCCTATCAACAATCAGAAATGCGGACAACATTATTGTTTTACAACACGGTGATATTCTTGAATCAGGAACGCATCAAGAATTAATTGAGAAAAAAGGATTGTATGCTGATTTGGTAGCGTTACAAACGATGGAGGGATAGGATAAAAAAGTTCTAATTTGAAAATGGATTAATCCATCTCGGCGGAGAAAATGTAGAATGATCGCATCATTTAATCAAAACTGGTCACCTCCCTTTGTCCCTCCTCAAGGAGGGAAATAGATCTCTTTTACCTAATAATTTATTGAAAACTAGAAAATTACACCTTACCACAAGATTAAAAATCGAAGTAAGATTAGAACTTCTTCCGTCTACTGACGGAGAGAAACAGACCTTGGGTGAGCTTTAAATTATTGGAAAAGAAATAGATTTTAACTCAACAAATAATTTCTTTCGAAGTGAGATTTGAGCTTCCTCCTTTGAAGGAGGATTAAGGGGGATGACTGTTTGCAATCCAAAGTTCAAAGACTGATTTCTTTCCACACAAAAAAAGCGCCACTGATTACTCAATGACGCTTTCGAAAGTGTTAGTTTAATTTATTTTTTGATCTCCAATCTTTTCAATAATTGAACATCTTTTCCTGTAAAAATTAAATTGTAAGATCCACTAGCATAAGCGCTTAAGTCTACGTTGAAAACTGAATTAGTTAATTTCCATTTCCCTACTTTTCTTCCTGCCGCATCGATTAATTCCATTTCCGTTACTTTATCTAACGGAATATCTTTTACTGTTAACATTCCACCAGTTGGGTTTGG
>CAMDGP010000063.1 GCA_945897765.1 Chitinophaga pinensis | reverse complement strand
TGTGCTCTTCAACTAAAGCTGAAGTTCCACAACCTGTTCCTGCACTTGCAAGGTTTACAGTTTCTGCACTTGGATTCAATAAAGAAATTTTAGAAACAGAAGCTCCTGACCAATCTTTATTATTTACTGTGTAAGTTCCTGCTGAAAGTGCAGATAAATTCAATTGTTTTGTGTTTGAAACGATCACTTCTTGTCCTAAAGTATTGCGAACAATTACTTTACCTTCAAATTCACTTGCAATGTTCAATACTGTTGCTGCTGGATTTGGGAAAACATTAAATGAAGTTGCTAATTCATTCACACCAACACTTGCTCTTACGTCAAAAACAATTGTTCCTGGAGAAATTCCCACATTGAAATTACTTAATTCTTCATTGTTTGAGTTATAAATATAAACTCTTCCGTAAGAAAAGAAGTCCGTAGAACTTGCATACAACAAATTGTTTACGTCATCATTTGCCAATTCATAAAATGATAGGTTGATTCCTGCTACTGGACCAACGTTATTCATTGCTGTATAATTGAACTCATTTAAAGTTGTTTCTCCCGAAACTTGGTAAACAATGTGCTCTTCAACTAAAGCTGAAGTTCCACAACCTGTTCCTGCACTTGCAAGGTTTACAGTTTCTGCACTTGGATTCAATAAAGAAATTTTAGAAACAGAAGCTCCTGACCAATCTTTGTTGTTTACCGTATAAAGAAAATCTCCTGATTTCATTAAGTTGTCTGGGTTTTTACCTTCAGGACCTAAATCGATTTCGTTACCGTAAGTCAAAGTTGACAAATCTAATTTTCCTACGATTCCTTTTTCACTTCCCCAAACATAACCATTGTTTACAGCAATATAAGCTACTGCTCCATCCATTACGATGTTTTGTGCTGCCCATTTTGGACCAGCAAGGGTATCAATTGCTTGGATTAAAGTCAAATTTGATGCATCGTAAATGTGTAAATAAGAATCAAAAGTTGTTTCGTACTCACCTCTTGTTGCTACTAATTTGTTTTGGTAAATACCTAAATTTCTAACTCCTGGACAAGAAACGCTTGCTACTTCTTGGTGCGTATTCAAATCCATTTTGAAAATTTTTGTATCCGCCGCAACGTAATAATAGTTTCCAGAAATGACGATGTCAGAACCAAAACGCATGTTTTCAAGTGTATCCACAAGTGAATAAACTTGAGTTGCTGGATTGTAAGAACCAATTGTAACAGGTTCAACGATTACATTGTTTGTGTAATCAAAATAGCCTTCATTCAAGATGATTGCTTGGTTCACGTAGCTTTGTGCTTGCGCGAAAGTTGTTAGGCCTAGGCCAATAACAAGTAACATTTTTTTCATTCGTTCAGTTTTTAAACGGTTAATAAATAAAATAAAAACTAGAAGAAGAAAAAAGAGAACAAGGTAGAGAAGTAGCAATTCTCCATCCGAGTCCGACTTTAATCTGAAGTCTTCTCTCTGCTCTTAGGCAAGTCTTCTGGCTCACACCAACGCTAATTCACCTTCCCATTCTGATAATCTGAACAGTGGTTCAAGAATCGCTTTAACAGTGCATACAGCTGCAGATACAGCTCCGGATTCACACCGGATTCCTTTTTAATTTCGATTGCTCGAAAACCAAAGAACGGTGCAAAGATAATTAATAATTGAAGAATTATACAACAAGGATGAATTTTTAATTCTAAATTTTTAATTCTACATTCTAAATTCAACCTTTAATTCTTCACTTTCCTCTTTTCATTTTTCACTAAAAAAAGCCAACTTTTTTTCCCTATCTTTGCGCCAAAATTATCAGTAAATGCTTAATGTAAATAATCTTTCGCTTCAATTCGGAAAACGTGTTTTGTTCGACGAAGTGAATGTAAAATTCGTAAACGGAAATTGCTACGGTGTAATCGGTGCAAACGGTGCTGGGAAATCCACTTTCCTTAAAATTTTAACTGGACACCAAGACCCAACTACAGGTCGCGTGGAATTAGAGCCAGGAAAACGTATGGCAGTTTTGAACCAAAATCACTTTGAGTTTGACCAAGTGCAAGTGCTTCAAACAGTTATCATGGGACACAAACGTCTGTATGAAATCATGGTGGAAAAAGACGCTCTGTACGCGAAAGAAGATTTTTCGGAAGCTGACGGAATGAAAACTGCAGAATTGGAAGGAGAATTTGCTGACTTAGAAGGTTGGAACGCTGAAACAGACGCTGCAACACTTTTAAGTAACCTTGGTATCGAAGAGTCGAAACATTACTTGTTGATGGAAGATCTTTCCAATGATTTGAAAGTTCGCGTTTTGTTGGCGCAAGCATTGTTTGGTAATCCAGACGTATTGATTCTCGATGAGCCTACGAATGACTTAGATTTACAAACTATTTCTTGGTTGGAGGATTTCTTGATGGATTTCAAAAATACAGTAATCGTTGTATCACATGACCGTCACTTTTTGGATACTGTTTGTACGCACGTTTGTGATATTGACTTTAGCAAAATCAACTTATTTACAGGGAATTACAGCTTCTGGTACCAATCTTCGCAATTAGCGTTGAGACAACGAGCTGATAAAAACAAAAAAGCAGAGGAGAAGAAAAAAGAATTATTGGATTTCATCTCTCGTTTTTCTGCCAATGCTGCCAAATCAAAACAAGCAACAAGTCGTCGTAAAATGCTGACGAACTTAGACTTAGAAGAAATCAAACCATCTTCAAGAAAATATCCTGGAATCACGTTCCACCAAGATCGCGATGCTGGAAATCAAATTTTAACGATTAACGATTTTTCAAAATCAGTTGATGGAAAGTATTTGTTCAAAGATTTGAATATCATTGTAAACAAAGGCGATAAAATTGCGTTCGTTTCGAAAAATTCAGTTGCTTTGACTGCATTCTTTGAAATCATGAATAAAAGAATCAATCCTGACACAGGTGATTTCACTCTTGGAACAACGATTACAACAGCTTATTTACCAAACGACAACCACGAATATTTCGAAGGAAAAATGAACCTCATCGAGTGGTTGCGTCAATATTCTCAATCGGATGAAGAGCGCGAAGAAGTGTATTTACGTACGTTCTTAGGTCGTATGTTATTTACAGGTGAGGAAGTTTTGAAACAATCGTCTGTGCTTTCTGGAGGAGAAAAAGTGCGTTGTATGTTGTCAAAAATGATGTTAGCGAAAGCGAACTTATTGATGATGGACGAACCAACGAATCACTTGGACTTGGAATCGATTACAGCTTTGAACAACGCAATGCGCGATTATCAAGGAACGATGTTGTTTACTTCTCATGACCACGAATTGGTGAATACGGTTGCAAACAGAATCATTGAAATCACGCCTAATGGATTGATAGACAAAATGATGCCATTCGACGATTATCTTGCCGATGATAAAATTTCGCAGTTGCAAGGTGAATTGTACGCTTAGTTTAATTTGTACTCAGTAGTACGATTTTCTCGTACAACTCAAATCTAGCTTATACAATTTATCTTACTTAAAATAACATTTAGCCACGAATTAACGAATTAACACGAAGAAAGTGAAATTCGTTAATTTGTGGCTTCTTTTTTTATTTCAAGTCTAATCAGAATCAAATTATTCAAGAAAAAATTTCAAAATTTTATTAATTTCAAGTTATAATTCAAAACTAAAATCACAAAATCATGGGAAAAGTAACTTTAGAATTTGATTCAGTAGAAGAAGCTGAAGATATAAGAAATGCATTAGATGGTTACAAATGGAAGCTAGCACTTTGGGATTTGGATCAACATTTAAGAAATGAGATGAAATTTAATAATCTTTCAAATGAAAAATATAAAGCATTTGAGGAAGTAAGAGAGAAGATTAGAGAGTTTATAAATGATTACCAGTTGCAACTTGATTAATATTGTTTCTTAAACCAAAAAAATAATAATTTCTGATTTCTATTTATAATTAACTAGCAATTCAACATGCAAACAGATACTAAAAACTCTATGGTAAACTATCAAATCACAACCGAAAATCCACAACAGCGCTTTGTGAAGATTCGTGCGGAATTTCCTGTAAATGATAAAATTACGACGGTGAAATTGCCAGCTTGGCGACCGGGACGATATGAATTGGGGAACTTTGCGAAAAACGTAAAAGGATTTCGTGTTTTGGATGCGAATTCGAAAGAACGGACTTATCGTAAAACAAATAAAGATACGTGGGAAATTGAAAGTGAAAATTCAGACTCAATCACTGTTGAATATTTGTATTTCGCGAATGAATTGAATGCTGGTTCGACTTATTTCGATGAACATCAATTGTATGTAAACCCTGTGAATTGCATGGTTTACGTTCCTGAATTGATAAATGCTCCAATTGAATTAAAATTGGAAATCAATGCAGAATGGGAAATTGCTTGTGGACTGAAACAAGAAAGCAATGTCCTTTTTGCAAAAGATTTTGATGAATTAGCCGATTCACCTTTTATTTGTTCGTCGCAATTGGAATCAGCTTCATACGAAGTTCAAGGTTATAAATTTTATATTTGGTTCAATGGAATTTCAACTATTCCTTGGGAAAGAGTCGTTGAAGATTTCAAAAAATTTACGACCAAACAAATCGAACATTTCGGGCATTTTCCGACACAAGAGTTTCATTTTTTAATTCACGCCCTGCCCTACACTGCTTATCACGGCGTGGAACATTTAACAACAACAGTTATTACTTTAGGTCCAAGCCATCAGGTTTTCAAAGATCTTTACAAAGAATTATTGGGCGTTTCGTCACATGAATTGTACCACGTTTGGAATGTGAAAAGCATTCGCCCAACGGATATGTTACCTTACAATTTCGGTCAAGAAAATTACTCTGAATTGGGCTACGTTTATGAAGGTGTGACGACTTATATGGGCGATTTGTATTTACTGAAAAGTGGCGTTTTTGACTTAGCGAATTACTTTTTAGAATTCAACGACCAATTGCAAAAACACTTCGACAACGTTGGAAGATTCAATTATTCTGTTGCGCAATCTTCATTTGACACGTGGTTAGATGGTTACGTTCCTGGAATTCCCGGCAGAAAAACGTCTATTTACACCGAAGGCTGTTTGTTGGCTTTTGTAAGTGATATTTACATTCGTCGTGCGACCAACAACCAAAAAGGCTTAGAAGAAGCGATGCGTTCGCTTTACACAGATTTCGCTCAAAAAGGAATCGGTTACGATGCTGATACTTACAAACACATTTTAGAGACAACTGCAGGAATTTCATTCGACGCGCTTTTTACCAATTATTTCTACGGAACAGAAGATTACGAACAAATCATAAATGAATGTTTGAATTATATTGGATTGAAAATTGCCAAAATACCGAGTAAATCTTACGCTGAAAGTAAACTTGGAATGAAGGTTTTACCAAAAAATGGAAATGTTGTTGTTACAGCAATTGCAACAGATAGTCCTGCTTCATTCATATGTTCAATCGGTGATGAAATTCTGAGCGTAAACGGCTACAAACTCAACAATGACTTAGATAACTGGTTAACATTTTCTGCTTCGGAAACAAATTCATTGACTATCATTCGAAATGGAAAATTGCAAGAAATCACTTTGACAGCCAACGATTCATCTTTCTATCCAAAATTCGAAATACAACTTCAAGAGCAACTTTCAGAGGTACAAAAAACAGCTTTGAAAGCTTGGGCTGCGGTAAATCAACAATAATAAACTATTCAATCTTTAATGAATAACCAGGACGAAAAGTAATTTAAACATTGCAATTCCTCCGAAAAAACAATTGTTCAATTTAAAAATCAACTATAATTAATGGCTGAAATGAAACATTCACTCAATTCTTTAGTTATTTTTGGGAGAATGATAAAATCAAGAGTAATTTACTGCGTTAAAACGATTGCTTTGGACAAAATCCTTTCTGCTTCGTTTTCAGTAAAATTGATTTTAGTGCTTTTATGTTTACAAATTTCTTTAATAACAAAAGCTCAAGTTAACAGTATTCTTTCTGCTGAAATAAAATCTTATCTTTTTCATGTTGTTCGAAAAAGTCCAATTCTAGAACGAAATTTCGGATATGCATTTGAATATTTCGGTCCAAATATCCCTATGAAAAGTGGTCAAACAAACTACGACTCATTGGAATCAATTATCATCAATGAACCTGAATTGTTGGTTATCCGAAGTGCTGAAATTGCAAAAGCGCCAAAAGGATTGATTCTTGAACTGTCGAATAAAACCGCAGTTTGGATGCTCAATAAAACACTGAATTCGATTCAAACTGGAAAAAATGAAATCAATAAGGAAATATTTGATTGCTATTTGTTAATATTTTCAGAAAATCTTCCCAAACAAATTGAACGTTCAAAAAACTACGAAGCGATTTTTGATCCTAAAAGAAGTCCGATTTTTAATAGTAATTTATCACTTTACGATCGTTGTGTTTTGTTGGGACAATTAGGTTTTGTTTCCCCTGAAGAACAAGTTCAGATTTTAGAGGCACAGCACAAAGCAATTAACGAAACTATAGAAAAATACACCTTACAAATCTTTCGCAATTTGGGTGGGAAATCAAATGAATTTGAGAATTTTTTGCTTGCTGCTGGTGATGGAAGCTACACAGCTGGAATTTTAGCAGAACGAGAAAGAGACGATGAAGGAAATTGGAACAAAGGCCTTCCAAAAGCAATTGGACTTTTCCCTTATGACGTAAAGGTTGAAAATAAAGAAGTGCTTCCTTATCGAATGATTAGCCGAACAATGGAAACGTGTGGCAATGGAAAACAAACGAATCTTCATTTTGATGTTTGGGGTTACAATACCACAAAACAAACCACAATTGTCATTGAAAAAAATGGTTTTACCTATCATCTTTTTGGCTCTGAAAATACGCGCTTCCTTTCTCCAGACTCTACTTTTTCAAAAGGTGCTACTTTCCAAAATGTAATTAATGACTTACATAATAATACCTTCAAAGAACTTGAAAATAGTTTAAAAGGTAAAAATGGCTACAACGAACAAGTCACCACGCTTCAAAAATCACTTGAAGAAGTTTATGTTTTGATTCAACAAAAAGAAGCAGAATACGGTGAACATACGAAGCAAAATTATCACACACCCAAGCATTTAACACGTAAAGATCGAAAATTCAAAAAAGAAAATAGTTTTGGTGGACCTATCAATCAAACGCCAAATACGAAATCAAAACGAAAAGCGCGAAATAGAAGACAAACAGAACTTGTCGACCTTTATTTGGAATACGAAGCAACCGAATCTGAATTAAATTCATTAGTGGAAGAACGAGCGCCTGTTTTGAAAGAATACCAAGATAAAAAAGGAATTTTAGACAATTACAAACGTCAGATGGGTTTGAAATGGGTGAATTTCACAGAAGTGGATGGACTTTACATTTTTGATGATTCAACCACGTTTGATATAAAAACACAAGAATTTATCTTTCCAGCCTCAGATAAACAAGAAACTTTTGAAGTTCGCTTGATTGCTATCCCGGAAGATTTAGTTGGAGAGAATGCCGACGAAGTGATGATGCACGTGAGTAAAGTTGACATCGAACCTTTCTACGATGCGGATATTAAAATTGAATTCAAAGATTTATTTGAATCGGATGCTTACACCCTTAGCAAAACCATTTTTCAAGGAAAAGATAGTACACTTTTAAAAAAATTCTTCCAACAAATAGATGACAGTCAATTAACTTTCATCTTTGAAATTAATGGAAATGGTGTTGGAAAATGGGAAAATGGTTCTTTAGTGAAAGATTTAGAAGCGATTGAGTTGCCCAATTATCCGGGAAAAACCACTGAAGAAATGAAAATTGCAAGAGCAGATAGTTTGTTTGCCAGTTTGCGTAAAACAAATCTTTTTATAAAAGTCGATCGCTTGATATACTTCCGAATTGATTCCTACACAGATCCTGTTGTTTCAAATTTGATTGTTAAGAATCATAGTAAAATTCAAGAATTAATTACAAGTGGTAAAATCACAAAAAATGATGCTCTAAGTGCTTTTAGAAGTGTTGCCGTTATGAATCAATTGAAACTTGAATTGAACATCAACGCTAGTAAATACCTCAGTCAAGAAAAAGCCAAAAAGCTCATCGACCAACTTAATTCTTCTATTGAAAAAAGCAGAGTAAAGATTGGCAATGAAGTTTTGAGGTATAAGGATTTTAGGATTTAAACTCCCATCAAATCCTCTGGGAAATTAACCAAATACAACTTTTTAGTGGCACGAGTAACTGCTGTATAAAGCCAACGCAAATATCCACGATTTTTCATTTCTTCAGGAATAAATCCGTAATCAATAAAAACATGTTCCCATTGTCCACCTTGTGATTTATGTACTGTTATGGCATTGGCATACTTAACTTGAAGCGCGTTGAAATATGGATTCTTTAGTATTTGTTGATATCGTTTGCTTTTATTCCTTTCTTGGAGATAGTCTTTTTCGATTTCAAAAAAAAGTTCTTTCAGTCGAGCTCTTGGAATATTTGGAGATTCAGAAATCAAGGCTTCTAGTAAAATTATCACATCGTATTCCTTTTCATCATTCGTGTCAGAAAATTGAATGCGAACATGTGCAAAATCAAAACCATATTGATTTTCAAGTTTAATAAATCTAGTTATTGTAAAAATTTCTCCATTCGCAATAAATCCAATTTCACTAAGTGGGTCCAGCCAGAAATAATTGTTTTTAACCACCATCATTCGGTCTCCTCGTTCAAGTATTTCTTCACGATACAATAAACTCGCCCGAATTTCTTGATTCCATTTATTGGCTCTTTTATTTGATAAGGTTAACAAAATACTTTGCTCCTGCCCTACTTTATCATAAGAAGATTCCAATATTTCTTTTACTTCTAGTCCTGTTATTGAAATTACTTCTTTACCGTCTATTTTACAAAAAAGGGGTAATTGATAATCTTCAATACTTCTTAAATAGGTCGCGTTTTCCAAAATGGAAGAAAATTCATCTGTTCTAACTACTTTTTCTAAGATAGAAAGATAAATAAACAAAAAGGGGAAATTTGTTTTCCAAAATTCAGAAGAAAAAACAGGCGATTGTTCTTGACCAACTGGAGGAAGCTGCCCATTATCACCCATAAAAACCAATTTGCAATTATCGCCATCTTGAACATAAGAAATCAAATCTTCTAATAAATTTGAACCTTCACTTGGGTCAAAACCAGCAATCATTGAACATTCATCAACGAAAAAAATCGTGTTTTTGTATAAGTTTTTTGCTTTGGTAGGTTTATTTCCTGAAAGCTCATTTCCAGAGAAATAGATTTGTTTATGAATCGTAAAACCTTGTTCATTTGCGAAAGCTGAAAAAACTTTGGCTGCACGTCCTGTGGGTGCTAACAACCTTGATTTTATTTGATAAGTTTTAAGCGTTTTTATTAATTGTGCTACCAAAGAAGATTTACCAGTTCCCGCATAGCCTGACAGAATAAAAATAGAATGTTTATCGGAATCTTCGAGGAAAGAAACAAAATTATCCAAAGCCACAACTTGATCAGAAGTTAATTCAAAACCAAAATTTGAATTAACGTGTTGTTTAAAATCAATTTGATTGAAATTCAACATAAAAAGATATTATTGGCTTGTTTCAAATCTTTACGTCTTTGTTGTAAAATTAAATATTGTAGCTTTGTAAAGTACAAAAATTAATTTAGCTTGCTTCCAAATTTGAAGAAATACTTATTGATTTTTTATTAAAGAAACTAAATGACAAACTTTTTTGATTTTCAAACGGATAAAGTAATTGCCTACTCGGAAAACAATTCAACTGAATTTTTAGAGCATAAATTCAACGAATCTTCATCCTTTTTTCAAGAGGAATTGAAAGACTTTATAAGAGAACAATCAAAAAACGGAAATCCTAATGCATTTTA
>CAMDGP010000062.1 GCA_945897765.1 Chitinophaga pinensis | reverse complement strand
AATTTATTTTTACATCATTATTTTTATAAGCTGCATCAGAAATTCCTGAAGAAATTGTAGCGATATGTTCAAATAGAATTCCGTTCAATGTCGGAACCCCGTCAATTTTATTTTGATCCATTTTTGCTTTAACTTCTGCGGAAAAATATTCATTCTGAGAAAAAGCAAAAGAGCTAGTCATAAAAAAAATAAAAACGAAAAAATAGAGTTTCATAACTTAATTTTTTATTAATCGACAAAAAATACATGGTTTCAAAAAAAAACAGCTCCAAATATATATTAAATTATTTAAACATTCTAATTAATTGAGCATTAAACCAGGGCAAACTCATACTTTAATATTCAATAGCTTTAGTAAATAGCTATTGTCCCAACCAGCTTTTAGTCTTTTTCCTTGTATTCCTTGCTTTACAGTTTTTTCATTTTTAAGTAAATTTAATGCGATTTTAAGTACAATAGAGTAGTTTTGAGCCGCATTTTCATTTCTTTTCCTTGATTGATCTTCATCAAATTGGACATCCAATATCCAATGAAGTTTGTTCTCAATTCCCCAATGAGAACGTACGTATGAAAGTATTTTTTCAGGACCTTCATCTAAGCTAGTAATAAAGTATCTTGTAGCTTTTTCGATTTCTTTATGGCTGTTTTTAAATTCTCTAACACTTTCTATTTTAACAACTTGCTTAAGGTTTTTCCATTTTTCATTTTCATTTGTTATGAATTGAAAATCATTTATTACGCTACAAATTCTTGTTTCAATTCTTCCGCGCCCACCATCAATATGTTCGAAGGTTTTTATGTTTTTCGCAAACAGAAATTCATCTTTAATTTCGGATAAAAGTTGCTTCTGATTTTCTTTTACAGCGAGTACATAATCTGCACCTTTTGTAACTATTTTTTTGACGATTTCGGTTTGTGTTCCCATGGCATCAATCGTTATAATATCACCTTCAATAAATAATAGATCAAGTAACTCAGGAATAGCTGTGATTTCATTAGACTTATCGTCTACTTTAACTTGACCTACAATCATATTGTTTTGATTTACCCAAGCACTTACAATGTGAACAGGTGATTTCTCGCCTTGAGATTTTGCTCCTCGAACTGTTTTTCCGTCAATAGAAATAACCTCATTATTAAATGATTGAGTTAAGGATGAAACCCAGTTCACAAATGATTTCTCAAACTCTTTAGTATCAATTGATGAAAAAACGCGATTAAATGTATCATCTGATGGAACTCCATTTGGCAAATCAACAAATGTTTTTAAAAATTCAATTTTAGTGATTGCAAAATCTTCCATTTGTTTCCAAGTTGATGCCCCACAAATGGTCGAAATCACTCCAATGAGCAATATATTGTTTAAGTCGTGAAGCTTATTTACGTGGCTTCTAGGGTCGTTAATTTCACTAAAATAAGATAAGAAAGATTGTGTTTTCATATAATTTAACTAATTGATTATCAGTTAAATATACGTATTTTTAACTAGCCAACAATGACATAATCGACTTATTTTTAGGTATTTATCAAGTGTGATTTGTTAGTAATGGGTACTTAAAAAGTATGAGTTTGCCCTGTGTTTTCTGTATTCTTATTAAAAAAATAATTATTTTTGAATTTTTCAAAATGAACTTAAAATCTATAGCTTTTTTGATTGTAATTCTTGAAGGCGGAGCTCTTTTATCATATGAAATAATTTCATCAAAAATATATACACCTTATATCGGATCTACATTACATGTTTGGACTTCAATTTTATTTGTGACGCTCATTTCATTAGGTATTTCTTATCGAATTAGTCAATTTTTTATTAGTAAAAAAAAGTGGGGAATTGTTACAAGCGCCCTGTTAATTGCCGGAATTTATTTGTTTGGAATTCTATTTTTGAAAGATGTTTTATTGAAATCGACCATTAATTTAGAAATCAGAACAGCTGCTATTTTTACAGGAATAGTTTTGTTATTGATTCCAATTTTTTTAATGGGGCTAGTTACACCATTACTTGCAGCGTATCTTTCTTCAGTTGAATTGGATAAAAAAAGTCAAATAGGTAGTATTTCGGGAAAAATGTATGGTTTTGGTACACTTTCAGGTGTGGTTTGTACCCTTATCTTTCTCTATTTTATAATTCCTTTCATTGGAGTTAAACTTTCAATTGCTATTATTGCACTTATGTTAATAACCGCGTCCTTACTTTCCTTTACTCTCATTAAGAAATGGAAATAACGAAACGATTTTTACTTCTACTAGCCTTTTTTGAAGGAGGATTAGTAATGTTACTTGAATTATCTGTTCCTCATGCCCTAGCTCCCGTTATTGGTAATTCTATGAATATATGGGCGCTATTGATTTTACTATCAGTTGGTGGACTATCGTTTGGTTATATAGTTGGGTCTAAATTGTCAAAATTTGAGGATAGCAAACGTATTTTATTCAGGTTGTTGTTCTCTGCATTATCGTTCGGCTTAATTTCCCTTGTTTCCTATCGGTTTTTTTCTGTTTATGGGTTAATAATTAACGAAACAACAGCAGCTTATATTCTAGCAATTATAAGTTTGTTCGTGCCAACAATTCTATTATCTGCTACAACCCCAATAATTATCAAATTATTCGCTCAGTTCAAAGTAGCTCCTGGTTATATTTTCTCAGTTTCAACATTTGGTGGCGTATTTTTTACTTTCATTACTGGGTTTATTATTCTTCCGGAATATGGCATCATGCGTGCGTTTGAATTGTTTCTATTTACTACTACTTTATTATTAGTTTTTTGCGCTTGGAATATTTCAAAAAAAACACGCACATTTACCATAATATCAACTATCATTGTTTTTCTAATTTTATTTATTCCGTTTGAAAAACAGTCATCAGAAAGTCTTACTGTATTGGAATTGCGAGAAGGATTGAATGGGCAATTATTAGTTACAGACGAACGCATTGATGATACTACAGTTCAAAGAACGCTTTTCATCAATCGGATGGGACAAACAATGGTTAGAATTGTAAATGGAAGCTCCATGTCATCGGTTTGGTCTTATCCCGGTATTGTAAAATCTATTGCTTCTTATCATGGCAACACGCCTTCAAAAGCACTCATTTTAGGATTAGGTGGGGGAATTGTTCCACTTTTTTTGTCAGATAAAGTTACACTCAATTATTCAATTGATGCCGTCGAGTTAAATAAAGACATCATTGATATTGCTCAAAACCACTTTTATTTACCTTTTGATGTTACTGTTTATGAAGAGGACGCAAGGCGATTTTTAAACGCCAATGAAACACAATACGATTTTATTTTAATGGATGTTTTTAATGGAGAAGTAACACCATCTCATGTTTTAAGTTTAGAAGCATTTGAAAGGGTTAAACATGCATTGTCGGATAAGGGATTTGTTGTCATTAATTTCAATGGAAATATTTCAGGCGAACTTGGAATTGGAGGAAGATCAATGTATAAAACATTAATTAAAGCTGGATTTAATGTGACGATTCTTCCAACTTTTGAAAAAGGAGAAAAAAATCGAAATAATTTATTCATAGCAAGTTTACATCAATTGGATTTATCTACAATTAAGATTGACCAAATACTTAAAGGTAATACTTCTAATTATGACATTTACAAGAATGCTATTGATGTTAAAAAGTTAAATCTTGATGATGCTCTTATTATTACAGATGATTATCCAATGATGGAAAAACTTAATCAAAAGGCTGCAAAAATTTGGCGGGAAGATTATTTAAAATTTACTACAATTAAATATCGTTCTAAGGGAGTTCCACTATTCAAATAATAAATTAAAACCCTTCTAAATTAAAAAACTTGAAATCATCTATATTTGACTGTTTTTGAGGGTTAATTAAAATGTTTGAAAAAAGTGATTTAAAAGATAATTTATTGATAATCAATTCCTGTTTAGCGAAACTGTTTTTAAAACAATAAATTCAATATCCTAATTAAAAAAGATTTTACAAGAAAAATAATATTTTTTAAAACTTTTTTTTTACTTTCAAAGTTCTAAAACCAAAAACACAACTTAAAACGAATGAAGATATTAAAAACCCAAGCCCTTCGTGGTCCAAATATATGGAGCATAACACGCAAAAAATTAATTCAGATGCGCCTCGATTTAGAGGAAATGGAAGAGCGGCCAACAAACTTAGTCCCGGGATTTAGAGAACGCATTGAAGCATTACTTCCAACTTTAATTGACCACCGATGTTCGGAAGGTTGCAAAGGCGGATTTTTTCAGCGTGTAGATCGTGGAACTTGGATGGGGCACGTCATTGAACATGTTGCACTTGAAATTCAAACGCTTGCAGGAATGGAAGTTGGTTTTGGTCGAACACGCGAAACAAAAACACCAGGAGTTTACAACGTTGTATTCAATTACATTGAAGAAAAAGTGGGTTTGTTTGCTGCTGAATCTGCAGTAAATATCGTTGAAGCATTAATCGCAGGTACAGATTACGATTTGCAAGCAGATATTCAAAAAATGCGTGAAATTCGTGAAAAAGTTCGCCTTGGTCCAAGTACAGGAAGCATTGTTGACGAAGCTGTTGCCCGTGATATTCCTTGGATTCGTTTAGGAACAAATTCCTTAATTCAACTAGGTTACGGAATCAATCAAATGCGTTTTCAAGCTACTATTACTTGCAAAACTTCCAACATCGCTGTGGACATTGCTTGTAACAAAGAACAAACGAAAAAAATGTTGGATGCTTCTTCGATTCCTGTAGCAAAAGGTGACATCGTTGTGGATGAAGAAGATTTAGCAGCAACAATTAAATCCATCGGTTATCCAATCGTTTTGAAACCGTTGGACGGAAATCATGGAAAAGGCGCTTCAATCAACGTAACAAATTGGGAAGATGCTCTTGCAGGTTTGGAATATGCGAAAAAATATTCCCGTCGTATTATCGTTGAAAAATTCATAACGGGTTACGATTTCCGTATTTTAGTAATTGATAATAAAGTAATTGCAGCTGCTCAACGCGTTCCTGCTCATGTTGTTGGAAATGGAAAAGATTCTATTCAAGCATTGATAAATATAACGAACAGTGATCCGCGCAGAGGTTACGGTCACGAAAATGTATTGACAGAAATCGATGTAGATCGTGATACTTTAGAACTGTTAGAAAAATTAAATTATACGGTTGATAGCGTTCCCGCAGAAGGAGAAATCGTTTACTTAAAATCAACCGCGAATTTGAGTACCGGCGGAACTTCCATCGACGTAACTGATTTGATGCATCCTGAAAATATTTTCATGGCTGAACGCATTTCTCGTGTAATTGGTTTAGATATTTGTGGTATTGATATAATGGCTGCTAATTTAACGGAATCACTAAAAGAAAATGGTGGTGTTATTTTGGAAGTGAATGCCGCTCCAGGATTCCGTATGCACTTAGCCCCTTCTGAAGGTTTGCCGAGAAACGTTGCGGCTCCAGTTATTGACATGTTGTATCCGCCAGGAAAAGCATCTCGAATTCCAATCATTGCGATTACAGGAACAAATGGAAAAACAACAACGACACGTTTAATCTCACACATTGTTAAAAACAACGGTTTCCGTGTAGGATTTACCACTTCTGATGGTATCTACATCCAAAACCACATGATGGAAAAAGGCGATACAACTGGACCTTTAAGTGCAGAATATATTTTGAAAGATCCAAACGTTGAATTTGCGGTTTTGGAAACTGCTCGCGGTGGAATTTTACGCTCTGGATTAGGTTTTAGTCGTTGTGATATTGGAGTGATTACCAACATTCAAGAAGATCATTTAGGTATCAGTGACATTCACGATTTGAAAGATTTATCACGCGTGAAATCTGTGGTTGTAGATAGCGTAAAAAAAGACGGTTGGGCAGTATTAAACGGAGAAGACGAAAACTGTTTAGAAATCGCAAATTCGTTGAGTTGTAATGTAGCTTTATTCAGCTTAGACGAGAATGCGCCAGCGATTGTGGAACATTGTAAAGCAGGCGGAATTGCTGCAATCTACGAAAATGGTTTCATCACAATCAAAAAAGTTGATTGGAAATTCCGTGTAGAACGTGCAACGCATATTCCATTGACAATGAATGGAAAAGCTAAATTCATGATTGCTAATGGATTGGCAGCCACTTTAGCTTCTTACTTGTATGGATTTAAAACAGAAGATATCAAACTCTCTTTGGCAACGTTCCTACCAGGAGCAGCTCAAACACCTGGAAGAATGAATATTTTTGAGTTCTCGAAATTCAAAGTAATGATTGACTTTGCGCACAATCCAAACGGATACCGAGGAATCGAAGACTTCATGAAATCAGTGGATGCGACTCGCAAAATTGGAATCATTTCAGGAGTTGGAGATCGCAGAGACGAAGACATTCGCGAGTGTGCTCGCATCGCAGGAAATATGTTTGACCACATTGTAATTCGTCAAGAAAAACATTTACGTGGAAGAACAGAGGAAGAAATCATCGGTTTGATTTTGGAAGGAATTGCAAGTGCTGACAAAGAATCAACTTACGAAGTCGTTACTTTAGAAACGGAAGCTATTCGCCACGCTATTTCTTTGGCAGAAGAAGGAACGTTCATCGTTGCTTTAAGTGATGTTATCGACAACGCAATTGATATCGTTCAATCGTATTTAGACTCAGAAATAGAACAAGGTGTGATTGCTTAATTTTTTAATCTCATATAAATTGAAAACGGGTTGTAATGACCCGTTTTTTTGTATTATAAAACTAAAAAATGCTAGCTCAATAATTTTTAGAATTTAGGTGATTGATATGATTTCAAGATCAAGACAATTTACCCTCTCAACTTAATCCCCAATTCTTTCAACTGTTTCTCATCCAAAGGTGAAGGAGCATCAATCATTGTGTCGCGACCGCTGTTGTTTTTCGGGAATGCGATGTAATCACGTATAGATTCTGAACCGCCCATTGTGGCAACCAAACGATCTAAACCGAAAGCTAATCCTCCGTGTGGTGGAGCTCCGTATTCAAAAGCATTCATCAAGAATCCAAATTGTGCTTGCGCTTCTTCTTTCGTGAAACCTAAAAGATCAAACATTTGCGATTGTAACGCTCTGTCGTGAATACGAATCGAACCTCCGCCCAATTCTACTCCGTTCATCGCTAAATCGTAAGCATTCGCACGTACTTTTCCAGGTACTGTGTTTATCAAATGGAAATCTTCTGGTTTCGGAGAAGTAAATGGATGGTGCATTGCGTGGTAACGTTCGTTTTCTTCGTCCCATTCTAATAATGGAAAATCCAACACCCACAATGGTTTGAATACATCTGGATTTCTCAATCCTAAAGTTGTTCCTAAATTCAAACGCAATTCGTTCAATTGTTTGCGCGTTTTTTCTAAATCGCCACACAACAATAAAATCAAATCTCCTGGTTGCGCATTTGCACGTGTAGCCATCGCTTTCAAATCTTCTTCAGAAAAGAATTTATCCACCGATGATTTGAACGTTCCGTCTGAATTGTATTTGATGTAAACCAAACCTTTTGCTCCAATTTGCGGACGTTTCACCCATTCCGTTAATTCATCCAATTGCTTACGTGTGTATTCGGAACAACCTGGTGCACTGATTCCAATAACAGCTTCCGCGCTATCAAAAACTACGAAATTTTTTCCGTGAGCTAAATCGGTCATATCCGCGAACTCCATTCCAAAACGAATGTCTGGTTTGTCGGAACCGTATTTTTCCATTGCTTCAGCGTAGGTCATTCTTGGGAACGTTTCGACAAGCTCAACGCCCCTTACTGTTCTAAAAAGGTACTTTATCAATCCTTCGAACATTTCTAAGATATCGTTTTGCTCCACAAATGCCATTTCACAGTCAATTTGAGTAAACTCAGGTTGTCTATCTGCACGTAAATCTTCATCGCGGAAACATTTCACAATTTGGTAGTAACGGTCGAAACCTGAAACCATCAATAATTGCTTGAACGTTTGTGGCGATTGCGGTAAAGCGTAAAATTGTCCTTCGTTCATGCGACTTGGCACCACGAAATCGCGCGCTCCTTCCGGTGTTGATTTAATTAAAACAGGCGTTTCAACATCTAAAAATTCTTTCGAATCCAAGTATTTTCTTGTTTCCAATGCCACTTGATTTCGCAAGCGCAATTTTTGCAACACCGGATTTCTTCTTAAATCTAAATAACGATATTGCATTCTGATTTCGTCGCCACCGTCCGTTTCATCTTCAATCGTAAATGGAGGCAATTTCGCAGCGTTCAAGATTTTTAATCCCGTCACATTGATTTCGATTTCACCTGTTGGCATATTTTTATTCTTACTACTGCGTTCGATTACGATTCCAGTTGCTTGAATCACAAATTCACGTCCTAATTTTCTTGCTTGTTCGCACAAATCGGCATTCACTTCCATATTGAAAGCTAATTGTGTAAGACCGTAACGATCGCGTAAATCGGTAAATGTCATTCCACCTAAATCTCTTGAACGTTGTACCCAACCTGCTAAAGTTACTGTTGTTCCAACGTGGTCCATTCTTAATTCTCCACAAGTGTGCGAGCGATACATAAGCTTAATTTTTAGGTTGCAAAAGTAAGAAACTAATTGCTAAAGGAAAGCCAGACTGCTTATTTAATTGCGAATTGCAAATGATAGAATTGCGTCCGCCGTGGCGGAGGAAGTAGATAATGCTATTTAATTGCAAAATAGGTTGATTAAAATAAATCCGACTTGTTATTGGAATGCACGATTTTTAATTGCTAAGTTTATAGTGTTCACTTTCTCAAGAAGATATGTTTCGTCTTATTTCTTTTTTAACTCTTGTATTGACTTCAATTTCAGTTAATTCTCAAGAAAATAATTTTAGTGTTGGTTTGGATAAAACAGACATTACAATTTATAAAAAAGGCGGCGGAATGTTGGGTTACAGTATGGCATTCAATGTTTCAGAACGTGTGGAAACAAATCTTCATGCTCGATCTTTTGTGTTGAAGGATAAGCACCAGAAAAAGGTTGCAATTGTAGAATGTGAATTGTGTTTTATCCCATCTGAATTGAAAAGTGCTGTTGTGGACATTTTGCAGCAAAGTGACGAAACACACGAATTTAATGAAGAAAATGTATTAATCATGGCGCAACACACGCATTGTGGACCCGCAGGTTATTGTCATTATGCGTCTTACAACATGTCTGTGCCTGGATTTATCCCTGAAATTTTTGATTGGTTGAGTTGGCAAATCGCTCAGTCAATTATTAAGGCCAATCAAAAAATAGTGCCATGTTCGATTTCCTTGAGTAAAGGTTTCTTTCCAGAAGATTGGGAAGTTGCTTTTAATCGGTCATTGCCAGCGTATAATCGAAATGAAGATGTCGTTCCTTTGCCGCATTCTCAACGAAATAAAGCTGTGAATCGTGAAATGACCTTGTTACAATTTAAAGATGAAAATGATTTACCGCTAGGTTCTTTGAATTGGTTTGGAGTACATGCAACGAATATTTCAAATGATATCATGGCGATAAATGCTGACAATAAAGGTTACGCAGCGACTTATTTAGAGCAACATTATCTAAAACTTAATCCCGACTATGTTGGTGCTTTTGCACAAGGAACGGCGGGTGACGTAACCCCAAAATTTATTTTTAATCCAAAACGTCATTGGCAAAGAGGCTATTGGGAAGGAAAGTTTCCCGACGATGTTGAAAGCGCAAAGTATAACGGACAATTGCAATTTAAGAAAGCTTTAGAATTAATTGAAGCTAAAAATCAATTATTTGTCTCTGAAAGTAAAATTCACTGTGCCTTGCGTTATTTCGATTTTTCCAACTTATTGATTGATACACTTTATACACATACTTCTGACGTTAAAAAAACGAGTCCCTCATGTATTGGAATGGATATGTTGGGTGGTGCTTTAATGGATGGTCCGGCAGCACCAAAAACCGTTGTGAAATTTGCAAAAGTTTGGATTCGACTATATAA
>CAMDGP010000061.1 GCA_945897765.1 Chitinophaga pinensis | reverse complement strand
TGCAAAAAGCAATAAAGAAACGTGAGCAAAAAGTATCAATTTGAAAATCAATCCAACACGAGTGCTTTTTGTCATTTCAGAAATCACTTTGATACCAATGAATTTGGAAAGCATATATCCTAAAATTTGACTTATCAAAAGCAAATCTTTGAGCGGTAAATTAAACAATTCAAACCCAGTATAACTTGCGGCATTGAATGGTTTCCGAAATGCATACATGGAAGCATAAGCTAGAAAAGCGGCCGCAAAAGACCACAGAAAAAAAAGTACAGGCTTTTGAAAAAATTTCATCCAATCATTTTAAGAAAACCTCAAAATAAAGTGATTGTTAGCTTGAAAAAACTCGGAATTAAATTAGTAATATATTGTTAATTAATCATTTAAGATATGGTTATTTTTGGGTAATATAAATCAAAGATTGAATTAAACTATTGAGGTCTAATCTATTTCATAGCTTGTACTTCTTCTCCTTTTTTTTTAGTTTTTGAATTCTGTTTTAAACTCTATTTTATAGAGCCTAAAGCACTCGAAATTGAATAAAAAGAGAAAAAATGAATCAAAAATGGCCTAAAAATAAAGAAAATCAATTCTAAAAAAAAGCATTTTTGAATTCTTAAAGTTTTTCAACGATATTAGTATTATTAAAATCACTGCAATTTGCTCAAAAAAAAAAAGACCTGCATCACTACAAGTCTTTTCTCCGTTTGTAAGTTCGTTATTCTTACAATAACATAGAAACTGGGTTTTCCATAAATTGTTTAAATGTTTGTAAAAATGCTGCACCAGTTGCGCCATCAACTACTCGGTGGTCGCAAGAAAGCGTTACTTTCATCACGTTTCCAGGTACAACTTGTCCATTTTTCACAACAGGAACTTCTTTAATTCCGCCAATTGCCAAAATACAGCTATCTGGTGGATTTACAATCGCGGTGAAAGATTCAATTCCAAACATTCCTAAATTAGAAATTGTGAACGTATTTCCTTCCCAATCACTTGGTTGTAATTTTTTATCTTTTGCTTTTTTAGCATATTCTCTAACCTCAGCTGAAATTTGAAGTAAACCTTTAGTGTCAGCAAATCGAACGACTGGAACTAATAAACCATCCTCAACAGCAACCGCTACACCAATATTTACATGTTGATTTCTTCTAATAAAATCACCCATCCAAGAGCTGTTGACATTTGGATTTTGTTTCAATGCATGCGCCACCGCTTTAATTACCATGTCGTTGAAAGAAACTTTCACCCCTTCCATTGCATTTAAAGCTTTACGAGCGCTCATCGCACTTTCCATATTGATGTCTAAAGTCAAATAGAAGTGTGGCGCTGTAAACTTACTTTCAGCCAATCTTCTTGCAATTGTTTTACGCATTTGACTTACAGGCTCATCTGTGTATGATTCAACTCCAGCAACTGCATTACTTACAATTGGAGCTCTTTCAGCTGGCGTATATGGTGTGTAATGATCTACATCGCGTTTTACAATGCGTCCACCTTCACCTGTTCCGCCAACAGTATTGATATCTATTCCTTTGTCCTCAGCAATTTTCTTCGCTAAAGGAGACGCAAAAACACGTCCACCTGCATTTGTAGCTAATGCAACAACTTTCGGTGTTTCAGTAACAAATGTTGGGCTTGCAACAACTGGAGTAGGATTTGGAATTGTAGCAGCAACAACTGGATTAGCAACTGGAGCATCAGCTAGTAATGCAGAAATATCTTCACCTGCTTGACCTATAATTGCTAAAATCGAATTTACAGGAGCAGAATTTCCAGTTTCAACGCCAATGTGTAATAATACCCCATCAAAAAAGGATTCAAATTCCATTGTTGCTTTGTCAGTTTCGATTTCAGCAAGAATTTCACCTTCTTTCACCGCATCGCCAACTTTTTTATTCCAAGAAGCGACAACACCTTCAACCATTGTGTCGCTCAATTTCGGCATGTAAACTACTTCAGCCATATTTTTTCTTTTTAGTATTCTTTAATATAAGGATAATCTGCTTGAACATAAACGTCTTCGTAAAGTTCATGTGCTTCAGGATAAGGCGAATTTTCTGCAAATTCAACTGACTCATCTACTTCTTTTTTAACCCAAGTACTGATGTCTTCGATTTCTTTTTCAGACAACCAATTATTTTCTTTAATCACTTGTAAACAATGCTCAATCGGATCTTGTTCCATCCAATCGCTAACTTCTTCTTTGGTTCTATATTTTTGAGGATCAGACATTGAATGACCTTTGTAACGGTAAGTGCGAATATCCAATAAAGTTGGACCATCTCCTCTCCTACCTCTTTCTGCTGCTTCAAAAATTGCATCATGCACATCTTCAGGACGCATTCCGTTTACGATTTTTGAAGGCATTTCATACGACAAACCTATTTTAGAAAGGTCGGTAACATTTGTTGTTCGCTCTACAGAGGTTCCCATTGCGTAATTATTATTTTCAATAATGAACACAACTGGTAATTTCCATATCATAGCCATGTTGAACGTTTCATGCAGAGCTCCCTGACGAACAGCACCATCACCCATTGAAACAACAGCAATGTTCTCTGTTCCCATGTATTTTTCTGCGAATGCTACACCAGCTCCCATTGCGATTTGAGCACCCACAATTCCGTGTCCTCCCATGAAATTTTTCTCTTTATCAAAGAAGTGCATCGAACCACCTTTTCCTTTTGAGCAACCTGTTGATCGACCATACAATTCGGCCATTAAAACACGAGGATTAGTTCCTAAAGCTATTGGATGAGCATGGTCACGGTAAGCTGTCATGTGCTTATCCGTTGGACGACAAGCACTTGCTGTACCTGCAACAATTGCCTCTTGTCCAATGTATAAATGGCAGAAACCACCAAATTTTTGTTGAATGTAAAGTTGACCTGTTTTCTCTTCAAACTTTCGAATGAGCAACATGTCTTTATACCATTTTACATAAACTTCTTTTGGAAACTTAGTAGAATTAGAAGTTGTTGATTTACTTGATTTTTTGCTTGTAGAAGCTTTTTTTTCTGCCATAGCTATTTTCTTTTTCAGTTGACAAATATAAGAATCAATTTAAAATATTAGACTAAAAGCCAACCTAACACTAAGTATCTTAATTTGTTTGTTTCAAATTCAATTTTAAAAGTGATTTAATTTCTCGAATTGGAATTTCAACAGAGATTATACCCATTGAGTAAGGTCCTATTTCGTATTGATTATAAACGAAAATCATTTTATTGTTTTCAAAGTAGAAATTTCCATTCAATTCAAAACCTTTTGTGAACCAAAAACCTTGTTCTTCCAAATCATCAGTTGACTGAATTTCAACGGTTTGTCGAAAATATTTATCACCAATTTTAGTCAATTTTGGAACATCAGAGATAAAATCTTTCAATTTAAGTTGCTCTCCTGTTTCTTTACTAAACAAATCATTTCCAATATATGAATTTCCGTGCGCCCCACCTGTGAACGCGTAACTGTTTCGTTTGACTTGCACAAATTGTTCGAAAGATTCATCAAGATAAGTAGAATCATAATAAGACCAAGGAAAATCTTCACCAGAGTTATCAAATTCCGTTTTGAAATTCTTTAAAATTGATTTAAAATAAGTTGGTGATAATTCAATATTTCCTTTCGGCCTGCTTGATTCCTCCATTTCTGTTGTAATCGAACTTGCCAAGAATTTATTGATTTCTTCTTCGTACCGAAAACTTTTTTCACTTAGTCTATAATAGGAGTAAGCAATACTTGATTCCTCTTTTTCTTCACCAAAACCAATTTTTATACGCTCAACGCCTGTAATAATAACTGGCTTATATTCAGTTTCTTGGACATCGACTTTCGTTGGCTTTTCTTTTTCTTTTATAGGAGCTTCAGTTTCGCACGAAAAAATAGCAAAAGCAATGAACGAAATGGTAAAAATACTAGCTCTCATTTGAAATAGTTTTATTTTGAACAGCACGAAGAATTAAATAAATTCCGACAAGTACAAAAGGAATACTCAACATTTGACCAGTATTAATAGCATATACAGAATCCCGAGCCGTTTGTCCTAATTTCACAAATTCAATGATGAATCTAAAGCCAAAAATGAAAATTAAAAACCAACCGAAGATAAATCCTGGTTTTTGCCAAAGGTCTTTTTTCCAATAAAGAAAAAGTAGAATAAAAAACGAAATAAAATAACAAATCGCTTCATATAATTGAGCTGGATGTCTTACTGGAATTGACTCCCAAGTTCCATTCCATAAATTAAAATCATGATTTCTGAAGCGGAATCCCCAAGGAACGGTTGTAATATCTCCAACCATTTCGTGATTTACTAAATTTCCAAGACGGATAAAAGTTCCTCCAATTGCTATTGGTGCAGAAATACGATCTAAAATCCATAAAAACGGTTTTTTAGCAACATTTCTCGAAAATAAATAAAGCGAAATTAGAATAGCAATAGCTGCTCCATGACTAGCTAATCCACCTTCCCATACCTTAACGATATCTTCAGGATGAGAAAAATAACCGCGTTCAACAATTTGTCCATTTACAACTGTATCGTAGTAAGGACCATAAAACAACACATGCCCTAGTCGAGCACCAATAATCGTTGCAAGTACCACATACATTACTAATTTATCTAATATTTCATTGGAGATATTTTCTCGTTTGAAGATTCTTTTAACGACAAAATAACCTATAACTAAACCAGAAACGAAAAGAAGTCCGTAAAGATTTGGTGTACGAAAGCCATCGATTATTTCGGAATCAACGGACCAATTAATTGCTAAATTCACGTGTTTTAAATTGAAATTCTATCAAAGATAAAAGGTTTTTTTTGAAAAGCTTATTTTGACTGAATTTAAGATTCTTTAAACCTTGCTAAAAAAATAAAATTACTTAATAAACCTTATAAATGTCAATTGATTTAACTAAAAGTTAAATCAATTTAGTTTCGATAGAAATTGTTCTACTTAGCGTTTTGTGTATATGACAAGCATTTACTATGGATAAAAAGTACATGAAGCTAAATCGCCTGAAAGTAATTCAACTGGTGAAAAACCTAAATCAGTTCCATCTTCTCTAAGTAGCTCATAAACAACGAATTGGTTTACTTCACTTGAAATTATGGTTTTATATTTATCTATTTTGGTAATTGCATTTCCTTAATGTATCCATCTTTTTTTTCTGCAAATTTAATTATACCAAAAAAATACAACGTAACATTTGCTACTCTAAGAGTTCTTAAGTTTTGCTAAAAATCTATTAAATTAATTCAACATTTATAATTAACTAAACGCAGATTTCGTATTAACTTGACTGTATTTAAAACTAAACAAAAGTGAAACTACTTGGTAAATAATTACTCCTGCAAATACTAAATCCCCAAGTCCAAACCAAGATTGTGTGGCAAAAAAGAATCCAATTATAAAACCAAATCGTATTAATTCAAGTATCCAATTCCAACGATTTCTGTCCATTAAATCGGTGAAACAATAAATTGTGAACAGAATGTAAAAGCCATAGATAAAAACACCTGGAATTTTTATATCCCCGATAGAAGAAAACAAATGGGAAATAAATGCTAAGGTTACAAAGAGTTGGACTATACTCCAAATGAATAACGGTTTCGGAAGTTCTGTTTTATACTTTTTAAAGTTATAAGCTTCATTAATTTTTTCTACGGGATACTTCTCTTCAAATCCTTCTGGTCTCCAACCTGTTGGCATAAACCAGATACGGAACTTATCAATCAACTTTGGTGCTTTCCAAGCGTCTTTTGCAATTAAATAAAGGTGTTGAAAATTTATTATAAATGGATTCCAAGTTTTTGCAGGTCGAGTAATTCCATAAACTGGCGGAACCTCATCTAATTCTTCTTGAAAAGTTCCAAATAATTTATCCCAAAAAATGAATACTTGACCTAAATTTTTATCCATGTATTCTTTATTCATAGCGTGATGAACACGATGATGAGAAGGAGTTACGATTATGTATTCCAAAAAGCCTAATTTACCAATGTGGCGAGTATGATACCAAAATTGAAGAAACAGATGCAAAGGCAAAATAATTGAAATAATTTCTAAAGGGATACCAACTAAAGCAGCAGGAATCAATAAGAAATTGAAGAATTTCAAAATCCCAGAAACAGGTTGACGCAAAGCACATGCTAAATTAAATTCTTCGCTACTATGATGTATAACATGTTCGTTCCAAAAAAAATTGATTTTGTGGTCAAAACGATGCGACCAATAGCCATAAAAATCAATTACAATAAAAGCAATAGCGTACAATAAAACCGTTTCTTTAATGTGAATTATTGCGATGTGCTCCACTAACCAAGCGTAACTTATAATATTGATTGTTAAGCCTAACACATCTTTTACGACATTACTCATACCAGAACTCAAACTGGAGATAGCATCATCGAAAGGCATATAATCATTTCCTTTCCACATACCATAAATTTTTTCAGCCAAGACAAAAATCAAAAATGCAGGCATTGCAAACAAAAGTATTTTCCCGTATTCTTCCATTGTATATAATTTTCGTTAAAACAAGCTATAAATTTAACAAGTTCTTTTATTTTTCTTTCTTTTCGATAAGTTAATATTTAAGCTGCGTGACAAATTTTATTTAAAAACTTAAAATCCAAACTATCTCACTCCACCTGGTTTCAAGATATTAATAAAATGAAAGCCTTTTGGTGCAAAACCCTCGTTGTAGAAAAATTTATGTGCTTTAAAATTAGAAGTATATGAATCCAAAGCCATCATTGTACATTCGTGTTCTTGTGCTTTTTTTGCTAAAAAATCAAAGATTAATTTCCCAACACCTTTGCTTCGATGCATTGTAGAAACAACGATATTATCTAACTCCAAGTACTTCCCGCACCACAATTTGTTGCCTATCCAAAAACCACTGATTCCTAAGAATTCATCATCTTCAAAAACACCGACTTGACCGTAATTATGAGGTAACATTACATCCAATTCTTTAGAATATTGTTCTAAAGTCAATGCAGGATACAAATCATTTAATACATGAATGTATTTTAACATTTCATTTTTATCAACTAATTCTCTAACTGTAAGCATAGCTCAAAGATAGTTTTTTATAAATATTACTTCATAAAAGCATACATCAAAATGTTTGCTCCCATTTGAAGTGCTTGCTTTCTTTTTTCTGGAGTATCATTGTGAACTTGGGGGTCTTCCCATCCATCACTAAGATCAGTTTCATAGGTATATAGGCAAAGAAGCCTTCCTTTTTCAATGATTCCAAAAGCTTGTGGACGCTTGTTGTCGTGTTCGTGAATTTTTGGCAAGCCATTGAATTTAAATTTTTGATTAAAAACTGGATGGTCGCTTGGTAACTCTACTAATTTACTATTCGGAAAAACTTTCTTGAGCTCCACCCGAATAAATTCATCCATACCATAATTATCATCTATATGTAAAAAACCACCAGCCAAGAGATAATTTCTTAAATTTTCAGCTTCCACTTTGGAAAAAACAACGTTACCATGACCTGTCATGTGAAGCATTGGATAAAGAAAAATATCTTTACTTCCCACCTCCACATAAGGAACATCTTTCGAAATGTTGGTGCCTAAATTTTGATTGCAGAATGTGATTAAATTAGGTAAAGCTGTTGGATTAGCATAATAATCTCCTCCTCCATTATACTTGAGCACAGCCAATTGATAGGTTCCTTGTGAGAAATAAAAAGTTGGAATCAAAAAAAATAAAAGGATTAGATTTTTCATATCCAAATTTAAACAATTAATTAAACTTAAAAGCTACTTGGGAAAAAACTTAATCAGACCTCAACGATTATTTAACAATGCTAACTATACCGGTTTTATTTTGAGTTTGATCATCATTGAATTCAATGATAAAATAATACGATCCAACTGGCATTTGTTTTTCCTCATATTTTCCATCCCAGGATTTCGTTTCATAATTTCCTTGTTGAGATTGATAAATTACATTTCCCCAACGGTTATAAATGTAAACAATATTGTTAGGGAAAATTCCGTCAATTCCATCTAAAATCCAAGTATCATTGACATTATCTCCATCTGGCGTGAAAGCAGTTGGAATGATTACCTCACAGTTTTCAAAAGATATCGTAACATCATTTGGTGCACTCACGCAGGCATTTTCTTCTTGAACCACATAATAAATTGTCGCACCCAAAATATTATCAGGTAAATAATACATTCCTGATTGAATTGGATTTTGCAACGAAGACTGATCATACCACGTAATAGCTGAATTCAAATTTCCACTGGCAACTAAGGTATCTGGCGTGTAATTTAAACAATAAGAAGAATCGTTACTAACTTGTGGCGAATTTGGAATTGAATTAATTACGATTGATGCCGAGCCAAGATTGGAATTTTGCAAACAATTTTGATCAGAAACCTGTGTCAAAACATAGGATCCCTGATTACTCCCTAAACTTATAGAAGATTGATTTGAAGTAACACTATTCCCAACGCCATCAAGCGTGTAACTAACATTGTAAGGGGCCGAACCAACAACATTTATAATAATTGGTGCAATCACATCGCCTGCGAAATAAACTCCTCCACCGGAAATAGAAACTTGAGGTTATATAAATAATCTCATGGTTAGGTTATATTTAATTTTAATTTGTTTATTATCTTACAAAATTTGTTTTAGCCAATGTAATATAATTGTTTCTAATACCTATGATGCAGGTGCAGGATCTTTTCGTCAAGGGATTATTAATGCAAATGCTTGCGCAACTATACCAACAATTACATTTACAATTTCATCTAGTAGCACTATTGTACTAATTTCTGATTTACCTGCTATTACCTAAGCGAATTTAACGATAAATGGAACCACAGCCACTGGATTTTCTTACCCGAATTCAATGGTGACAATAAACTGGCAGAATCGGAACAATTGTCTTTTATATAATGCAACTTCATCATCAAATATACTGAAGGGCTTGACTTTTTTAGATAATTACCTTGGGAATGGAGATGCAGCAATTCGAGTTACCGGTGGAAATGGATTATTAATCAATCAATGCCGAGCATTGATTCTCTCTCTATTTTCTTATAACTTCCTTGTTTCCATACAAACCAACTGTATTTGCGTAATACCCAGAAGTCCAAAACTTTCCTCCCCCACAACATTTTCTTAATTTCAGGATGCTTTGAAAATACCTCATTCGCTGTTATATTTTTAAATAGAATTTAGTGTATTATTTCTAAATTCGTTTAAAATTAATGAATGAGAAAATGTGTTTTGTTTCTTATTGGAATTAGTGTAATTCAATTATCTGTTGTCAACCCCATTCGACCTTTCATCAAGAAAACACTTTCCAAAACAATTATTCTACTTAAATTTAGAACATGAATTTTGAATTAAAACCCTTCGAATCTTTAACACTTGAAGAATTCCACGACTTAATTGCTTTACGAATCCAAGTTTTTGTAATCGAACAAAATTGTCCCTACCAAGATCTAGATGGTAAAGACAAAAAATCTTTGCACGTGATTGGCAGAAATTCTAAAGGTGAAATTAAAGCAACTGCTCGTATTTTACCTGCTGGCGTTTATTATCCCGAAGTTGGAATTGGTCGCGTGGTGGTTGCAGAAGAAGAACGAGGAACTGGCGCTGGTCACGAATTAATGACTGCTTGTATGGACTTCATTTTGGAAAAATTCGGTAATGTTTCCGTTCGGATTTCAGCGCAAAGTCATTTGGAAAAATTTTATAATCAACATCTCTTTATTTCAACTGGAAAAGAATACCTCGAAGACGGAATTCCTCACGTTGAAATGCTTTATTTACCCAAAAATTAGTTTATGAAATAAGCCATAACGAGATTAGACTCAATCAGGGATGAATTCAAAATGGCGATTAACTTCGTTGCTGCTAACGCGGTCCATATAACCTTTAAAAAAAATAAACTCATATGAAAAAAGTAATTTTCGCTTCTTCAGTTGCCCTAATTCTTGCAGCTTGCGGAACTAAAAAGACGAATGAATTTACAACTATCAATGTTGAATACCTTGACA
>CAMDGP010000060.1 GCA_945897765.1 Chitinophaga pinensis | reverse complement strand
GTTGCAATCGGTGCGCAGTTCGCTACGAAAAGAATTCCCGAATCAAAGCACTTGGAAATCTTGAGTCAAGTGAATTTACCAATCGTTTTACTGGGAGGAAAAGAAGATTTTGCACAAGCTGAAAGTATTTGTCAAAAGTTGAGCAATTCATCCATTCACAATGCCTGTGGGAAACATTCTTTATTGGCATCCGCAAGTTTGGTGAGCCAAGCAAAAGTACTTTTGACCAACGACACAGGATTGATGCACATTGCTTCTTGCTTTGCTGTGCCAATCATTACGGTTTGGGGCAATACCGTTCCCGCTTTAGGAATGTACGCCTACAAACCCGAAAAAGAAGTTAAAATCTCTCAATTTGAAGTTCCGAATCTCTCTTGCAGACCTTGCTCAAAAATTGGTTTTCAATCTTGCCCCAAAAAGCATTTTGACTGTATGATGAAGCAAGATGCAGAGAAAATTGTGGAGGAGATAGAGAGAGGTTTTTAATGTTTTTATGTTTAAACTCATGCAAGTATATTGCTTCTAAAAGTGATTTTTGTAATTTAGATGAAAAATTTAGTTTATGAATCAAGAATTACTTCAAAGGATTACATTCAATCCAAGTCAATGCGGAGGTAAACCGTGTATTCGAGGTTTACGAATTCGTGTTAGTGACGTTTTGACTCTTATGGCTAGTGGTTTATCAAAAGAAGGAATTCTTGAAGAAATGATTGATTTAGAAGAGCTTGACATTCAAGCTTGCCTATTGTTTGCTGCCTCAAAAATTGATCATCCTGTTATAAAGGCAGCCTAATGTTCTTATTAGACGCGCAACTTTCACCTCATTTGGCAAAATGGATAAAGGATGAATTTAATGTAAAAGCTTTCTCCCTTGCTTATCTTCAAATGCAATATTTAGATGATTTTTCAATTTATACTTACGCGAAAGAAAAGAACGCAATCGTAATTACCAAAGATTTTGATTTTGTCCAATTACAAGAAAGATTCGGTAGTCCACCAAAAATCATATTCGTAACGTGCGGAAATACTTCTAATCAAAAAATGAAAGAAATTCTCAAATCAAAATTTCAATTGATTTCTGAATTGTTAAATACAAACAATCTTGTAGAGCTTTCAGATTAAGCCAAAGGTCTAAACTTTATTACAACATCTTAGAAGCCTGATATAATTTCAGTTCATCCCACGAAATTTGATCACCTAATTCGTCTTTGATTTTTGACAAAGAACTTAACTCTCTGTTTTCCAGTAATTCTTGAAGTTCGTTTATGCGGTGTTGTTCCATTATGTCCGCTAATTCAATTTTTTCAGCTTTCAGTAATTGTACAAAATGACTATTGATTGTTCCTTGCGATAATTGACGAGAACGAGCGATTTCTTCCAATGTGTTTCCAGCGTGCAATAATTCTAAAGTTAAATCGTAAGTTGATTTCTTCATTTCTAAGTTTAATTTCTTTTGCGTGCGATTCACTTTAAATTCTATTTCTTCCGCGTTCGAAATCAAAGTAGTACTTGCTTTTTGCCTAAATTCATTTTGTATCACTGCAATTTTGGAGAGTTTATAATTTTCAATTTCACTCGTTTTATAAAGTGATTTTGTGATTTCCTTGCCGTTAACTATCGCTTCAAAAAAGAGTTTCAATTTCTTTAATCCTAGAATTACCTTCAACAAACCTTCACTCAATGGTTCAATTTCGTCGATGATTTGCTTCGTTTTTTTGATTAATTGCAATTCTAATAATTTGCGATAGGTGTCTGTTAAAACAGGGTCAAGAATATCGAAGAAATAAACATACGCTGCTTCAATTCGCTGTTGGATAAAATTCAAATCGGGCGCTTGAACCTGAAAAAGTGATTCTATTTGTCGTCTGAATTTACTCGCCGCTTCATTTGTTTTATCCAATTCTGCTAAGGTTCGTTTGGCCCAATCGGTATGTTTTGCTTTTTCGGATTTAGGTGCTGCTATATTGTAAGAAGAAGTATGAACCGTCCATAGGGTAAACAACGGATACCAATCAAAACTTTGAAGAATTTGTGTTTTTAAGTAAATCAAAGTGTCCAAGCTTAAAGAATTACTCAGTTTTTCTTTATCGGCTTTGGTTTTAGCGTAGTCCATCATTTGTTGGTCATTTGCAATACCTTTTATTTGCAAAGGTTTTAATAATACCAAACCATTTAAAGAAGTCAATCGCGAAAATGCCACATAAGCTTGTCCTGGCGCAAAAGCATCTGAAACGTCCAAAATTGCTTTTTCAAAGGTTAAACCTTGACTTTTATGTACTGTAATTGCCCAAGCTAGTTTAATCGGATAATGCACAAAAGTACCAAGCACCTCTTCTTTGATTTCTTGCGAATTTTCATCTAATGAATATTTGATATTCGACCATTCATATTTTTCAATGGAAATTTTCTTCTTTTCTTCTGGAAATGAAACAACAATCTCTTCTGGGTGCAAGGAATCTATAAAACCCATTTTCCCATTGTAAAATTGCTTGTCAAAAGAAATATCGTTTTTGATAAACATAATTTGTGCTCCCACTTTGAGTTCCATTCGAGATTCGATTGGAAAAAGATGTGGAGGAAATTCGCCTTCAGTTTCTGCTTCGTAAAAATGTGATTTTTCTTCCAATGACGCCAATTCGCGCGTGTTCATTTCGTCCGCTTTATAATTGTGTGTCGTCAAAGTGATATAACCTTTTCGTTCAGTGGAAGTTAAATCAGTCCGAATATTTTTATTGATAAGCTCTAAATCCGCTTGTGTGATTTGATTGTTCCGCAAATTATTCAACAGCGAAATAAAAGTTTGGTCATCTTGACGGTAAATTTTTTCCAGCTCGATATAAAGTGGTTGTTCTTCTTGGACAACGTGCGAATTAAAAAAATGAACGCCTCGATAGTATAATTTCAACAATTCCCATTCGTCATTTTTCACAACAGGCGGTAGCTGATGCAAATCTCCAATGAATAAAACTTGTACACCACCAAAAGGAAAATTATTTCTTCGGATGGAGCGCAAGGTCCAGTCCATTGCATCTAGTAAATCTGCTCGGAGCATACTTACTTCATCAATGATTAGTAACTCCAAGCTTCGAATCAAAGCAATGCGACGTTGATTCATTCTGAAATGACGATTTAAAGTGCTTTTATTTTCGACATTGACAACAACTCCAATTGACGGCGTTTTAAAATCAGGAATAAAACTTCCAAAAGGCAATTGAAAAAAGGAATGGATCGTGACCCCACCAGCATTTAATGCGGCAATTCCTGTAGGTGCAACAATAACTGTGTTTTTGTGTGTTGAACTAACAATTTTTCGAAGCAAGGTTGTTTTACCAGTTCCAGCTTTTCCAGTTAAAAAAACAGACCTGTTTGTTTGATTAATAAAGCGTTCTGTAAATGTTCCAGGGTCTAACGTTGGGGATTCTGTAGAAGTGTTCATATATTGAAGATACAAAAAAAAGTCAGTTCAATGCAAATGGTTTTAATTTTTTTATTCGAATTTGTTGAATCTGCAACTTCTCCCTTCCAATTTTTAACATTGATTTTAGAATGTTTTAAAAATCAAAAAATTAAGTGTTATCGAATCGTTATGCTAATCAAAAATCGCTTAATGCAAGCTTAACTTTTACTTAATTTCGGCGTTACGTTGCTGCCGTTTCTTTGTGCTGAATTTAAACACTTCAGAAATGTCTCTTTTAAAAAGTCTATCTATTTTTTTTTTCATCACAATTAGTTCACTATCTTTAGCTCAAACAGCTTCTATAACAGGTAAAATTCAAAACTCCAAATCTAAGGAAACAGTTGATGGCGCCAAAATTATTGTTATCGGAACTGGAAAAGGGACTTTAAGTGATCCCGAAGGAAATTTCACAATTAAAGGTCTAGCTGCTGGAAAGTATTCTCTTGAGATAAGATCCGTTTCTTACAATACTTTAATTCTTCAAGATGTTAAATTAAAAGAAGGCGAAGAATTTAAGATAACTATTCCTTTAGATGAAATTGTTTTAGACTTAGGTCCAATAACAGTTACAGCGAAAGTGAATAAAGAATCAACAACTGAATTAATAAGAATGCAGAGAAATAGTGCAACAGTTGTCGATGGAATAAATGCAGAAACCTTCAAGAAAACGCCAGATTCAAAAGCTTCAGATGTTTTTAAAAGAATATCAGGCGCAAGTGTACAAGATAATAAATTTGTTGTAATTCGTGGATTAAATGACCGATACAATTTTGGTTTAATCAACGGTGCGCCACTTCCAAGTTCTGAAAGTGACCGTAAAGCCTTCTCTTTCGACATTTTTCCATCTAATATGTTGGACAATTTAATAATTGCAAAAACCGCTACTCCAGATCTTCCAGGAGAATTTGCAGGAGGTGTTATTGATATTAGTACTTCTGAACCAAAAGAAAAAGATTTTCAATCGATTCAAATTGGCGGTTCATATAACACCATTTCTACATTTAGAAATTTTGAAACGTATGATGGTAGCAAAACGGACTTTTTGGGTTTTGGTCAAGGTGCTCGAAGTTTATCAACAGAGATACCTTCAACATTGGATTATTCTATCCTAAATAAAACGGACAAAGCGAATTATGCTAAATTATTAACACCATCTTGGACCACAAAAGACAAGATTGCAATGCCAAATTTAAGCTTACAGTATTCATTAGGAAGAACATATCTATTTGGTGAAAAATCCCTGGGCTTTGTTGCCGCTTATTCTTATCAAAATAACAATTCTATTTATTCACAGGTAAGAAGAGAATTTGAAGAACAAGCTGCGGGTGTTGTTACTAAAATGGAATTAAACGATACGGTTTACAATAATTCAATTTTAAATGCTGGAATGTTGAATTTCAAGTTTTCTATTAATCCGAAAAGCAATATTTATTTCAAAAACATGTACTCTGTTAGTTCAGAGGATAAGGTAAATGTAAGAAAAGGAGCAAGAGAATTAGATAATGACCCTAGACAATTTGAAAAATCAACTAACTTTTGGTACACTCAAAATAATCTTTACACAAGCCAACTTTACGGTAAACACGAATTTGAAAAAAACAAATTCAATTGGAACTTAGGATTTAGTAATGTTGCTCGACAAATTCCAAATTTGAGACGTATTGTTTACAGAAAATACGCAGCAACCGAAGATGACACAACAGAACAGTATACGGCAGTAATTCAGCAAAATGGTACAATTGCAACTGCTGCAGGAAATATGTTTTGGTCAAATTCAAGCGAACAAATTTACAGTGCTAAATACGACTATTCTCGTCAACTAGATTTTGGTGTTTTCAAAAATGAATTAAAAGTCGGTGGAATGCACTCTTTTAGAAATAAAGATTTCACATCTAGAAACTTTGGGTTTTCTCAATATAAACCAAACGGAAGTAGCTTTAACAGTGATTTGTTATTACTTCCTGCTGATCAAATCTTCAATGCAGAAAACTTGGGCTTAATGGAAAATGGATTAGGTGGTTTTAAATTAGATGAAGCGACAAATGTGGATGACAACTATCAAGCGTCTTCTTTCTTAAACGCTGGATTTTTAATGTTGGATTCTAAAATTGCAGAAAAGTTAAGGATTGTTGGTGGAGGTCGTTTAGAGTCTTATAATCAAGTGTTTAACTATATTGAATTTGGTTCAAATCAAGCACAAAGAATTGATACAACTGTTACAGACATTTTACCATCAGTGAATTTGATTTATTCAATTAATAAAAAAATGAATTTAAGAGCAAGTTTTTATCAAACTGTATCACGTCCAGAGTTTCGAGAATTAGCTCCTTTTACTTTTTATAATTTCGTGATTGACAATATCATTTCTGGTTCACCGACACTGCAAAGAGCAAAAATATCGAATGCTGATTTACGCTATGAATTTTTTCCTGGAGCAGGGCAAATCATAAGCATTTCAGGTTTCTACAAAAAATTCACTAATCCGATTGAGTTAATAAATCGAACAGGAACTTCAGGAGCACCAGAATTATATTATACAAATGTGGCAGGAGCAACTAGTTATGGTGCTGAAGCAGAATACAGAATGAATCTTGGTTTTTTCAATAAAGCAGATTCTAATTCTTTCCTAAAACAAATAACTTTTTATGCCAACGCATCTTTAATTCGTTCAAAAGTAGATTTAGATTCTATTGTTGGTTCAGAGATTGATCGTCCACTTCAAGGGCAATCACCGTATATTGCCAATGCTGGATTGTTTTTCACAAATAAAAAAGGTGACTTATCAATAAGCGCTTCTTATAATGTTGTTGGACAAAGAATTTATATTGTTGGAAACGTTCAAGAACCAAGCGTTTGGGAAAATGGAAGAAATGTAATCGATTTTCAAATTGCTAAAACTTTCAATGACAAATTTGAATTGAAATTAAATATTAAGGATTTATTAGCACAGGAATTGGTGTTTTTTCAAGATTTAAATGGTAACAAGAAATACGATTTAGGAACCGATAATGCTTGGCAAGAAGTTCAATTTGGTCAAACAATTTCTGTTTCTCTTAAGTATAATTTTTAAACTTACTGAACGTCAAAAGTTCTTTAATTAATCCAATTTGAGTATACACTTTCGTACAACTAAAAAATAATACAACTGTAATTCATAACTTGAATAAAAATATCAATTTGGGTCATCATTAATTTTGCCTTTCTTTTTCCTTGATGCAAAAGAAACAAAAAATCAAGGCTCTGAATTTCTTTTTGTTCGCAAATATTTGTTTTATAATTATTTACAACTCGTGGCGAACAATTTTAACTCCTTTCTGAGACTTAAATTTTTCGAAAATGTTCTTACAGAAATTTTAAAAATTACAAGTTTCAGTTCAGTAGCTAAAACCTAGAAATTCAAGGCCGAAGTTAGTTTCGTTAATATTCATTAAATAGTTCTCACTTCGATTAAATTATTGATTTTCAATATTAAAGTATTTTATTGATACGATTGCGGATACACATTTAATCCAATTATCTTATCTGACTTAAAAATTTGATTTTTTAATTAATGCTTTTTAGCAAAAACAAAAGTTTCAATTTAGAAACTTAGATTATAAATGTTTTGAGTTCAAATTCTCAATAATCTTTGCTTGAATTTTTTGAAATAGATTTGGATTTTGAGCATAGAAATCGAAACTCTTAGAAAATTGAAGTCTGTTGGTTTGGTGTTTTTTAAAAACAACTTCCACAGATGAATCTAAAGCTGATTTGTAAACACTTGGACTTCCATATTTAGATTGGTAATAATTTTCAAGGAGCATCACTTCTTGCAACACTTCTGTCATTTTTTCTTCGTCAAGAATACCTTTCGGATTATTTGAAGAACATGAAAAAAGACCCAAGGTCAATAAAAGAGCAACTAAAACTTTCATATTTGAGATTAAACCTTAAAAAGTAATCTTTCTCCCACTCCTGTTTCTTGAATCTTTCCATTTGCCCAAACTAAATTTCCATTCACAAATGTTGAATCGATACTGTGTGAAAAAACTTCTCCTTCGAAAGGCGACCATCCACATTTGTATAAGCATTGTTCTTTAGTGACAACTGTTGGTTTGTTTGGGTCAACAATCACTAAATCTGCTTTATAACCTTCGCGAATAAAACCTCTGTCTTCCATGCGGAACAAAATTGCTGGATTGTGCGCTGTTTTTTGAACCAATTGCTCCAAGCTAATTACACCTTGTTTTGATTTTTCTAATAAGGCAATTAACGCATGTTGAACCAACGGTCCACCGGAAGGTGCTTTCGTATAAACTTGATTTTTTTCTTCCAAGGTATGTGGCGCATGATCTGTAGCAATAACATCAATCCTGTCGTCTAATAAAGCTTCCCAAAGTGCTTTTCTATCGCTTGCAGCCTTAACTGCAGGATTCCATTTTATGAAGTTGCCTTTTGTTGCATAATCTTCATCCGAAAACCACAAATGATGAACGCATACTTCGGCAGTTATTTTCTTCTGTTCTAATGGAAGCGTATTTTCAAATAAATCCAATTCTTTAGCTGTTGAAATGTGAAAAACATGCAATCTTGCACCTGTTCTTTTGGCTAAGTCAATTACCTTAACTGTTGATTTATAACATGCTTCAACGCTTCTAATTTCAGGATGAAATCGAACAGGAATATCATCGCCGTACTCAGCTTTGAATCGCTCTAAATTCGTTTTTACAGTTGTTTCATCTTCACTATGAACAGCAATCAAAAGCTTTGTGCTTGTGAATATTTTCTCCAAAGATTCAGAGCTATCAACAAGCATATCACCTGTAGAAGAACCCAAAAACAACTTCAGTCCAGCAACATTTCTCGGGTTTGTTTTAAGAATTTCTTCCAAGTTGTCATTCGTTCCTCCCATCATGAATGAATAATTCGCGATGGAAGTTTTTGATGCAATTACGTATTTATCTTGGAGAAATTCTTGTGTAATCGCATTTGGAACAGTATTCGGTTGTTCGATAAAAGAAGTAATTCCTCCAGCTACGGCAGCACGAGATTCAGATGCTATTGTTGCTTTATTTGTCAAACCAGGCTCGCGGAAATGCACTTGGTCGTCAATAAAACCAGGTAAAATGTATTTTCCTTCAGCGTTTAATTCTGTATAATTTTCAATAATCGAAAGCGATGAACCAATTTTTTCAATTTTGCCATCTTTTAAAAAAATATCACCCTGAAATCGCTTGCCTTCATTGATGATTAAACCATTGCGCAACAAATAATTCATATGTGTTTAATTTTATTTTTTTAAGTCATATGTAATCGCCAGTTAAATTCTTCCTTGATTGTGACGAATCTCATTATGGCTTATTTCATAATTTCATTTTTTTCATATTCCAAACTCCCAAAAAAGCTTCTTTAAAAATCCCTGTGCTCATTTTAGATTCACCGTAAAGTCTGTCAATGAAAGTAATTGGAATTTCTTTTACTTTAAATCCATGTTTCAAAGCGGCATATTTCATACAAATTTGAAAGGCATACCCTTTAAAAGTAATATTGTCCAATTGAATGGTTTCTAGTACTTCTTTTTTATAGCATTTAAAACCTGCAGTAGTATCTTTTATTGAAACCCAAAGAATCAAACGCACATAAACACTTGCAAAATAAGACATTAACAAACGCTTTCTGTCCCAATTTTCAACTTTTCCTCCTTCTACATAACGGGAGCCAATCACTAAATCTGTACCCTCCAAAGTAGCTTTTCGCAAGCGAATCAAATCTTTCGGATCGTGTGAAAAGTCACAATCCATCTCCACAATCATTGGGTAATTTTTAGCGATTGCCCATTTAAACCCATGAATGTAGGCTGTGCCTAGACCTAGTTTACCTGAACGTTCTTCTATGTAAATCCGATTTGGATAAACGGCTTGAATTTCTTTGATTTTTTTTGCTGTTCCATCAGGTGAATTGTCATCGATAAAAAGGATGTCGAAGGCATAGGGCAAAGCAAAAATTGCGTCCACCATTTTTTCAACGCTTTCTATCTCGTTGTAGGTTGGAATAATAACAATGGTATCTGAGGTCATAGATGCAAAACGAAATTAAGGAAATAACTCCATTTTAACAGATAAAATTGTCTTTTTACAGAAAATTATGAAATATAAAGAATGTAGAAATTGAAAAAGACTTCTTTTAAAGTGTTTTAATTACACCACCTTCAAAGATATTCCCATTTCAAAAGTCGCGACGATTTCGCCGTTCGTGTTTTTGGCAATTACGTTTACAATGTCATTGACACGCTCGCCTGTTTCCATGCTTTTTTTCAATGCCGCTACGATTACCGCACCTTGATTGCTTTCAAAAAAAGTATCTGTTTCAGCGCGTTTCAAGAATTGTGCAGTAGAAGACTTAAACGCAAACGATATTTTTTTACCATATCTTTCAGCAAAATAAAAAGCTTGAAGTCCGCCAGCAATGTCAGCACCAACAGCCAATGCGCCAAAATACATGGAGTTCAAATGGTTTTTAGTTCTTCTGCGTAAAGTGACTTTTAAAACTACTTTTTCATCGTTGATTTCTATCAATCTAGGTCGTACGTAATGTAATATCGGAATTTTGAAAAATCCCAACAGAAACATTTTCCATTGCATGCTTTTTAGCGTAACATCTTTCATCGTAGTTTATTTTAGGTCAATTTGTTAGCGTTGAGTATATGCATTTATCCACC
>CAMDGP010000059.1 GCA_945897765.1 Chitinophaga pinensis | reverse complement strand
AAAAAAAAACTTAATTTTGGTACAATTATTGAAAAGTAATAAGAAATTAAACTAAAAAGAGAAACTATGAAATCATTAAAAATTTTGCTTGCTTCATTATTGTTAAGTACAAGCGTATTCAGTCAAACTGACAAAACACCAGAAGAAAGAGCTACTGCTCAAACAGAAAAGATGAAATCAGAATTAACACTTACTGCTGAGCAAGTAGAAAAAGTGAAGACCATTAATTTAGGAATTGTTCAAAAAAACGATAATGTTCGCAACTCATCAATGACAGCAGAAGAGAAAAAAGCTGCTTATAAGATGAATGAAGATGCACGTGATTCTATGATGAAAGGTGCCTTGACAGCTGAACAACACCAAAAATATGAGGCTTTAAAAGTTGTAAAAATGGAAAATAAAGCGAAAAAAGCTGAAATTAAAAAAGCGAATGTAAAGAAAATGGAAATTACACCCGCTCCAACGAAAAACTAAAATTTGTTGAAATGTAAATCTAAAAGAGTCTTAATAGGCTCTTTTTTTTTGTCTTAAATCTTATCACTTTTCTTCTTCAGGAATCAAGCCAAAATCCTTTGCAATGAAATAAGTGCTGAAAAAATCTTTATCAACGGTGTACATTGTTTTTTCTCCTCCTTGATTGGGTAGAGTCCCCGGGTCAATCGGGATGGAATGTCCCATTCTGTTGATGTCATAAAATATAACTTTAGTTTCTTCTTTACTATTTTTAAAAGTGAACTTTGTAACATCACGACTTTGATTGAATTCAGGAATTGTGTCTGTCAGTGAATCGTTGATTTTATGTAGAAATGACCACTGCTTTACTAATAAGTCTGCATTTTTTGGATTAACAACCAAATCATTTTTTCCTTGAATAATAACAACCTTAGGATAATTGCCAGTATAACCTAAATTCAATTTTTGAATTGGAGCACCCAATTTTTCGGGGGTATTTTCTTTAGGCGAAAACATCATATCCATTCGTTGTAAATCTGTCAATTCAGGCATGAAAGGTCCACCTGCTAGAATAGCACCACCATCAATTACCTCCGGAAAATTAGTCATTAAAACCACACTCATTGCAGCTCCTGCGGACACACCACAAACAAAAATTCTATTTTCATCAATAGTATAGTTGCTAGCCATGTGGTTTAACATTTCTTTTATTGACAAAGATTCTCCTTGACTTTTAGTTACATCTTCAGAGCTAAACCAATTAAAACATAGACTAGGATTATTATAGAGATTTTGTTGCGGGTAAATAACATAAAACCCATATTTATCAGCTAAAATATTCCACTGTGTTTGTTTGGCAATACCTTCAGCACTTTGACTACATCCGTGTAAAACAATAACTAATGGCTTAGGTAGTGAACTTAATTTTCCAATTTTAGGTTCATGAACGAACATTTTTATTTTACCGGGATTTGTTCCAAAATTTTTCACTTCAACCAAATCCTTTTGGGCTGTTGTTTGAAATATTGATAGCGTTATAAAAAATGTATAGAACCTTGTCAAAATGTAAAAAAATGAGATCCAAAATTAAAACTAATTAATTCTAGTATAAAAAATATTTATTGATTGTTTTCCACCTAATTATTTCAATCCAAATTGTTTTTCAGCCTCTAAAGCTATATAATTTCCAATAGCCAAAGAAGCTGTTGCAGCTGGAGAAGGTGCGTTAAGAACATGAATTGACTTACCATGATACTCAATTCTAAAATCGTCACGTGTGTCTCCGTCTTGAGCTAATAGTAAAGCTCTAACACCTGCTCTACCTGGTTTGATATCATCCATTGTCAAAGATGGAATCATTCGTTGCAAGGTTTTTAAGAATAACTTTTTAGAAAATGCTCTTCGATATTCATTGATTCCAAAAGACATATTATTGAAAAACAATTTCCAAGTACCACCATAACTCAAGGCATCAAAAGTATCTTTAAATGAAAAATCTGTTTTACCGTAACCTTCACGTTTAAATGTAAAAACAGCATTTGGTCCACATTCAGTATCACCATTGGTCATGCGAGTAAAATGTACTCCGAGAAATGGAAAATCAGGATTTGGAACTGGATAAATTAAGTGCTTAACTTTTTCTTTAGCTTGATCCGTTAGTTCGTAATAATCGCCTCTAAAACCAACTACTTTTTCTTTCAGCTTAACACCGTCTTTTTTAGCTAATCTATCGGCTTGTAAACCTGCACAAAACACTAAATATTCAGCTTCAAATTTTCCTTTATTCGTGATAATTTGAGATGTAATTTCACCTTTTTCAATATCTTGAACTTCGGTTTGAAGATACAATTTACTTTCAGGCTGAATTGCTAATGCGAGTTCAACCATTTTTGCAGTTGCTGCACGAAAGTCAATTATTCCAGTACATGGAACATGAATTCCTCCAATAGATTCAACGAAAGGTTCAATTTCCTTTACTTCTTCAGCTGTGATTTTACGAATTCCTTCGATTTTATTTTCTAAACCAATGTTAAATACTTTTTCCAAGTTTGCCAGTTCACTTTCATCTGTGGCTACAACCACTTTACCGCAGATGTCATGAGGAATCCCATATTCTTTAGCAAAAGCAACTAATTCATGACGTCCCTCAATACAGTTCTTCGCTTTTAAGGAACCTGGTTTGTAATATAAGCCTGAGTGTATTACACCTGAATTGTGTCCTGTTTGATGGTCTGCCAATAAATCTTCTTTTTCAAAAAGTGCAATTTTTAAATTAGTATTCTTCTTTTGAAGTTTGTAAAAAGTGGCAGCACCAACTATTCCTCCTCCAATGACAGCGATATCGAATTTCATTTAACTATATTTTTTTGCAAAATTAATAATATTTTGATGGTTTTTAACACTTGAAAATCAACGAGATTTGTAGTTGAAATCCGATAGTATTGGCTCATTTTCAAAATGAATTTTAAAGTAATGTATTCCTGGAAGAAGGTTTAAAAAATTACAATCAAACTTTACTCCCAATTTATTAGAATACAACCAGAAATCTGACAAAAATGTTTTGTTTGTGAGTTTTATTTCTGCCGTTTTATTTATTAAATCAACTTTTTCTAACATTAAATCAACTTGATTAACTGGAAAAGATTTCTTTTTGGAAATCAGAAAATCACGTGAATACGTTTTGTTTATAGTTATCCTTACTAAAATATCTGTTGCTTTTGTTTTTAGCTGATTGTATATCTCTTGGCTAGCTTGATAGGAAAGTTTAATTGAAGTAGATTTTGAATTAACTAATTTTCCATCCAATGTAAAAGTTTCAATTTTAATGGAAGCGATTGTTGTATCTTTCAAATCAGATTTTAACCACAAACTAAGTTGTCCTTTTTCATTAACTTTCTTCAAAACAGCTAGTTGCCGATAATCTTCCTTTATAGTATATTGTAACGCTTTCCAATTTCCATAATAATCAATACTTGACCACGTTGGTGCAGGCCAACAATCGTTTAATTGCCAGAAAAGTGTACCCATACAACGAGGTGCGTCTAAACGATGTCCAGCAACCGCTGTTGAAACAGCATAAGCTTGTGTCAGTTGAGAAAAATAAACGAACTTTTCAAAGTCTTTTGCTTTGCCAAATAATAAATCAGATTGCTTTTCAATCATTCCATTACCAACATAACTTTTTTGATGATGTTTCATGACATCTGAATATAAATTACAGTCTTTATTTTCAGCAAAAGTTGCTAAGGTTGAAAATTCTGGAAAACTTTGAAATCCATATTCTGCGTTGAAACGTCCAATTTTTGTAGCGAAATTTGACATTGGGTCTTTGCCGTGCCAAACACCCCAATAATGTTGCGAGCCGTGGTTATAAAAGTCTTCATTTCCCCAATTACTTAAAGGTGATGTATGGATATAAGAAGTATTCGACCAATTTGCAATCGTAACATCGGCAAGACTTTTGAATAAATCGTAGTAGGCTTTTTCGATTATTTCTTCGTCTTTAGTCTTCAAATTATATTGTTTTTGAAAGCCCCAATTTTTCCAAGCAACATCGACCTCATTATTTCCATTAAATAAAACAACACTTGGATGAGCAGAAATTCTTGGAATTTGATAATTTAATTCTGTTTTTACACTAGCTAAAAATGCTTCATCTCCAGGGTACATTGCACATGCAAACATCAAATCTTGCCATACCATTATTCCTTTTTCATCGCATGTTTTAAAGAAAATATCATCCGGATAATAACCTCCGCCCCAAACTCGCACCATATTGAAATTTGCAACCACCATTTGATCAATCATCTTCACAATGTCTTTACTTTCAACCTTAGCAGGAAAAATTTCTTGGGGAATATAATTTGCACCTTTACAAAAGATTGGAACTCCATTCACATGAATTTCGTATGATGTCCCCCATTTATCTGCATTTTGAACCAGTTTTGAAGTTCGCACTCCGAATTGAACCACCTTCGTATCAACGACTTCATTTTTACTGTTTAATAAAGTCAAGCTATCTGTATATAAATATTGATTTCCAAATCCAATTGGCCACCATAACTGTGCATTGGGTAAAGTAAATGGCAATTGAATAATATTTCCTTCGCCTTCAACAAGTGTTTCGTTTAATTTTTGATTTCCAAATAATTTAGATTTCAAGGTATAATCTCTTGATGAATCTTTTATCTGAAAACTGTACAAAATTGAAGCTGTTTTTCCTTTAACCTTTAATGTGTTTACAACGAAATTTTGAATCTCTACTTTTTTACTTATTCGAATTTGAACTGGCTTGGAAAAGCCAATTGTATTCATTCGTAATGCCCAATCCCAACCAAATTGATATTGTGGTTTACGCGACAATGGTGCAATTTTTATATCATTTAAATCATTTGGAGCTGGATAGTGAAATGCTTCTTTTTGATATCTTTCTTTATGATATAAAACTGGTGGAGTGAAGACTACTTTTACTGAATTTGGTCCAACCTTAACTTTATACCTTAACTTAATAGTATGCGGATGAAAGAAATTGCCAGCTTCATATAATAAAACATCGTTCACATAAACTTTTGCATACAAATCTATATTTGGGAAATATAATTCTAAGAACTCACTCGCAACTTCCTCTGCACTTAATTCAATAGTAGATCTTAGTTCCCAATTTTGTTGTTCCACCCAGTCAAACTTTTCTTCATTTTTGCCATAAAATGGGTCAGGTAAAGTTCCGTCAGCGATTAATTTTTCTTGTATACTTCCCGATTGACCGAAATCTTGCCAAGCTTTTTTTTCAGAATTATAAAACTCCCAAGTTAAATTTCGTTGAGCGAATGAAAAATTTACCATTAAAAAGAGAAATATAATTGATTTGTACATTATTCAATTTTAAGAATTAAATAAAATTAGGTTTGAGCAAAAAGTATAATGAATACAACTAGCCAATTTTTTCAGCAAAGACTTTTCTGAACTTCTCAACTTTTGGTCTAACTACCGATTGACAATACATATTTTGTGGATTCAACTCAAAGTAATTGTGGTGATAATTCTCCGCACGGTAAAAATTATTAATTGGCAAAATCTCCGTTACTATCGGTAAATCCCAAACATTTTCTTCGGTTAAACGATTTTTAAAAGACTCTGCTATTGCTTTTTGCTGCTCATTGTGATAGAAAATAACGGAGCGATATTGCGTTCCAATATCATTTCCTTGACGATTCAATTGTGTTGGATCATGAACAAACCAGTACATTTCTAAAAGCGATTCTACTGAAACTTCTGTTGAATCAAAAACAATTCTTGCAACTTCTGCATGTCCAGTTACGCCATTACAAACTTCTTCGTAGGTTGGGTTTTCTTTGTGCCCTCCAGCATAAGCAGGATAAACTTCCAATACACCTTTGATGTCTTTAAAACAAGCTTCGATGCACCAAAAACAGCCAGCACCTAACGTAATTTCTTCTTTCATAAAGTAAATTTTAGAAATAACAATTAACTTCAATTCAAGTTTTTACTATTTTGAAATTAAAAGTCAAATTTACGATTCAATTTCCATCCTTACTTATATTTTATCGATCAATTGTATGCAAATTCCACGATTCAAATAAGGTAGACAATCGGATTTCTATCTTATTCAAAAATTAATTGTAATTAACATCAATCACTTTCCTTTCGCCTTTACAATAATGGTGATTGTATAAAACATAATTTTTATGTCCAAAGCCAGGCTTCTATTTTTCAAATAAATCAAATCGAACTTCATGCGTTGTAGCATTTGTTCAACGTTTTCAGCATAACCGTATTTCACTTGTCCCCAAGACGTAATTCCTGGACGAACTCTATTTAAATGAAGATATTGAGGCTCTATTTTTACAATTTGATCGATGTAAAATTGCCTTTCTGGACGCGGACCAACCAACGACATGTCGCCCAATAGAACATTTATAAACTGTGGAAACTCATCAAATCTTGTTTTTCGCATGAATCGACCTATATTCGTGATTCGAGGATCGTTTGAGGAAGAAAGTTGTGGTCCAGCAGCTTCTGAATTAACAAACATCGTTCGGAACTTAATGATTTTAAATAGTGCTCCATTCAAACCAACCCGTTCTTGTAAGAATAATATTGGTCCTGGAGAGGATATTTTTACAGCAATAGCACTAAAAATATAAAATGGAATTAATAGAATTAAAGCAATAGATGACAACACAATATCCATCACACGTTTTATTGCCCGTTGCCAATAAGGCATTGGATCAGAAGTGATTTCAATTAATAATGCTCCATAGATATTGGTCATTTTAACAGATCCAGCCAAAATCACATACATATCAGGAAGCACTTTAATTTTAGTTTTTCCATCATCGATCCTTACAAGAATATCTTTCAATCGGTCGTGGTCAGAACTTTCAATGGCAATAATAACTTCTTCAATCTCAAACTTTTTTATAAGTCCCTCTAAATCTGTTACTTTACCTAAATTGGGAATAAAGTCTTTCAATAAGTGATCTACTCCATTGATATTTACATATCCTACAAATTCATTTACACTTTTGGGCAGATTTATTAATTCATGATAGATTTCTAGTGCTTTTTCATTTCCGCCAACAATCAATGTTTTAAAACCTTGCCCTTGATTTCTAACTGTTGAAACAAGAATTGAAGTTGTAACTAAACGAACAGTTACAGCACTTAAGAAATGAATTCCAAAAAGTAAAAGGAAGGACTGATAATAATCCCTGTATCCACTTACATCATCGTCTAAAAGTAAAGCAAAGAAAATCAAAATAGACCCAGCCAACGAAGAAAGAAAAGTCATATTTAGGATTCTTAACCGAAACATTCTTCTTGTTTCGTGATAAGTACCTTGTAAAGCATATAAAAACAACCAAGCTAAAGGAATAAAAACTATACCTAAGAAAAAATTAATTTCTAACTCAAAATCCTGTTTTTCAATTAAGGTTTTTCGAAGGTAAAAGAATAAAAACCATGAGAAAATGGCCGTAATCCAATCGGTAATAAAAAACAAAAAAGCCCAATATTTTCCTCTCATTCTTGCTAAAAATGAATGACTTTTATGTTGTCGATTAGTATTATCCCTTCTGTATTTCCTTCATCTAAAGATGCAATAAAAGATTGTGAAAAAATACTTCCTGAAGGAGAATTTCCAATTAATTCCCTTAAATCGATGTATATCTTTTTCCAAACAGCTACATCAGGATTTTGAACATTCAATCTGATATTTACATTATTAACTGTCGAACTTGAGGTCACATATATCAAACCAGTTGTTAAATTATTTGTGACTTTATAATCTATTTCTAAATAACATTCTTGTCCTTTTGGTAGCACCATGTATGGTTCGCTTGTGAATGCTATCCATGTTGAATCTATTGAATTTAAAACAACTTTACCATAAGCATTTCCATTAAACCACTGTAAATTATCATTTGCCGTATTCATGTTTGCTGCAGAAGTATTTGGATCATCGGTGATTGAAAAACTCGCATCTTCAAAGTCTTCAATCCAAAAATCGAGATTATCCTTGTATTGTGTTGTTGGATTGACAGTAAAAACTTGATTTTTTACAAGCGTTCCATTGATGACATATTCTTTAAGAAATGGATAAATTTTCTTTGTAGCAGAAATACCATTGTTTTTAATTGCTGGATAGATTTTAAATGTTGCATTTCCCTCTTTGAGAATTGGGATTTTAAATGGAACTTGAAATACACCAATTAACTCATCGTTTATATAAACCCAAGCATCACTAATGTTTTCAGTTAATTCCCCTTCAGCTAAAGATAAACTTGGATTAGTGCTGATTGTCCACTCATTAACTTGCAACCAAGCTGGATCGGGATTGTTTTTTACACAAGCACTTAACAGAAAAAACAAACTAATTAAATAGAAGAATAAACGCATGAAAATTTAACGAAATAGATTAGAAATTATTGCTTTTAAAAGTGAATCGGTGATTTTTCTAATTTGGCTAAAATTCCGTAAGCGACTTCCATCGCTGAAAAACCATCTTCAACCGAAACAATTGGATGTTTTTTGTTTTTTATCGCATCATGAAAAGCAATTAATTCTTCTTTGATTGCGTTAACCTCGGCGAGTTCAGGTTTATCAATTAGAATCTTTTTGCGCTTGTTCTCTTTTCCAATTTCTAAGATAATATCAAATGGATCAGGTTCTTCTTCAACATCTTGAATTCTAACGACTTCTAATTCCTTCGTTAAAAAATCGACACTGATATAAGTGTCTTTTTGAAAAAAGCGAGATTTACGCATATTTTTTAAAGAAATACGAGAAGCAGTTAGGTTTGCCACGCAACCATTTTCAAATTCAAGTCGCGCATTTGTGATATCATGAGAATCACTAACAACAGCAACACCAGAAGCAGCTATACTTTTCACCCTTGATTTAACAACACTTAAAATAATATCTAAGTCATGAATCATTAAATCTAAAACAACTGGGACATCTGTTCCTCTGGGGTTAAATTGCGCCAATCGATGAGTCTCGATAAACATTGGATTATTTAAATAAGGTAATGCAGCTTGAAACGCAGGATTAAATCGCTCAACATGTCCAACTTGAACCACAACTTCTGCCTCAACTGTCAACATTACCATTTTCTTCGCCTCTTCCATCGTCTCAGAAAGTGGCTTTTCAATAAAAATATGTTTTCTGGCACGTAAGGCTTCAATTGCACACGTATAATGACTCAAAGTTGGTGTAACAATATCCAAACAATCAACTTCATTTATTAATTCAGAAATTGAAGGAAATGATTTAATCTGAAATTGATTTGCAACGGCTTCAGCATTTTGAGAATTGGCATCAAAAAAACCAACAAATTGAAATAAATCATTGAGTTCTAGTAATAATCTTATATGTATCTTACCTAAATGTCCAGCGCCTACAACTCCAATTTTCAACATCTTTTTTTTATTTTAAAATTAACAGCATAAATAAAACAATAAACGCCTTCTTTAATAACTTTTCAACATAAAAAAAAGCCATTAATCAAATGATTAATGGCTTTTGCTGATATAGTTTTGAAATTTATTTATTTACTGCGTCAACAATTGCTTTAAACGCTTCTGGGTGATTCATTGCTAAATCAGCTAATACCTTACGGTTCAACTCGATTCCACTTTTATGAACGCATCCCATAAATTTTGAATAACTCATTCCATATTGACGAACCCCCGCGTTGATACGAGTGATCCATAAAGAACGGAAATTTCTTTTCTTTTGTTTACGCCCTGTATAAGCATAAACTAATCCTTTTTCGACAGCATTTTTAGCAACTGTCCATACATTTTTTCTTCTTCCAAAGTAACCTTTGGCAAGTTTCATCAAGTTCTTTCTTCTAGCTCTTGACGCAACGTGATTTACTGATCTTGGCATATTTTTAAGTTTTTTAACAAGGAGTGCAGTATTTTTTCAACTGACTTATGTACTCGTTATTTGGTTAACAATTTATTAAACCGCAAAGCGGACTACTTCATACAAAGTTGTAATTTGATATTTGATAAATCAGCATTATGTACTAATCCAGCATGTGTCAAATTACGTTTACGTTTAGTAGCCTTTTTTGTCAAAATGTGGCTTTTGAAAGCGTGTTTACGCTTGATTTTTCCACTTCCAGTGATTGTGAATCGCTTCTTAGCACTAGATTTTGTTTTCATTTTTGGCATTGTACTTCTTTTTTTAGAGTTAAAC
>CAMDGP010000058.1 GCA_945897765.1 Chitinophaga pinensis | reverse complement strand
ATTGATTTTAACCCTTCTTCGCTTGAAGTAATAATCCAAGCTTCACAATTTGTCATTTCGTGTTTTAACCAATTGCCAATTCCGTCATATAATTCAGCGACGTCTGCTTCCAAACGCTCACCATACGGTGGATTAGTAACAATAAAGACTTTTTCATCATCTGGTTTTTTTACTTCGTCAAAAGGCAACACACTTGTTTGAATAAAACGACCAAAGCTCATCGAACGCAAATTTCTTCGTGTTTTAATTACCATCTCATCGGATAAATCTGAACCGATAATTTTACAAGGCAAACTTCTCACATTGCGGAAAGCTCCGTCATAAATTTCATCCCAAAGTGCTTGGTCAAAATCTTTTAAATTCTTAAATGCATAATGCTGACGTTCAATATTCGATGGAATTCCAGAAGCTAAAAACGCTGCTTCCATCAACAAAGTTCCTGAACCACAAAAAGGATCTAAGAAAGTTGTTTTTCTATCCCATCCCGACATGCGAATTAAACCTGCAGCAACAACCTCATTCAAAGGTGCTTCTCCAACTGCTTCACGGTAACCGCGTTGAAACAATGGAACACCACTTGTATTAATGGATAACGTAACTTCTTTTTCTTTAATGTATAAATCAAAAACAACATGTGGGCGCTTCAATTCTATATCTGGGCGCTCGTTATACTTATCTCTAAAAGCGTCAACGATAGCGTCTTTAACAACTAAAAAAGGATAATGTGAATTGGTAAATAACGAAGAAAAAACAGCACCTTTTACAGCGAATGTTTTCTTAACATCAAAAATATTTGTCCATCCTATTTTGGAAGCTCTTTTGTATAAATCTTCTTCTGTTTGAATGAAAAAATGGTCAATTTCAACAAGGATTGAATTAGCACAACGCACGTGAAGATTCAAGTAATAAACGTCTTTCCATGTACCAACGATTCGAACCGCACGATTCAATAACTCCACTTCAGGGTAACCCAATTCTATCAATTCTTCTTTTAATGTTTCTTCAAATCCAAAAACACATTTCAACGTGATAAAATACTCGTCGTCTTTTAATTCAATATCCTTTTTCATTCTAATCTTTTGTTATTTTAAAGCAGATTTCACTTAAAAATTGTGTTGTTTTTAACATTCTCAAATTCACATTTCAAAGATAATCGGCTAACTTTGTGCAAAAGAACGAAATTGAAAGGTTTTTCTACGTTATTTCTGGTATTATTTTCTGTTTTTCCGCTTATTTCAAATGCTCAGCAAAAAGTTGGTTTAGTATTAAGTGGTGGAGGTGCGACAGGTGTGGCACATATTGGCGTAATCAAAGCATTGGAGGAACGTGGAATTCCGATTGACTATATAGCGGGAACTTCAGCTGGCTCTTTAGTTGGAAGTTTGTATGCTTGCGGTTATTCCCCTGAGGAAATTGAAGCTTACGTTATGAGTGAGCAATTTCAATTAATGACCACCGGACAAGTCGAAGTTTCCAAGAAATTCTTGTTTCGACAAGATGAATCCAATTCTAGTTTGCTTAATTTTTCATTTTCTAAAGACAGCATTCTAAGAAAATCAATCCCTTTAAATTTAATAACGCCAGCCTATTTAGATTATGAAATGATGCGTATCATGGGAGCGACAAGTGCTGCTGTTGGTGGCGATTTTGATAAATTATTCATTCCATTTCGTTGTGTTGCAGCAAATGTAATCACCAGAAAAAGTGTTGTTTTCTCTAAAGGATACTTGAATCAAGCGGTTCGTGCCTCAATGACTTATCCAATGTATGTGAACCCAATAAAGATCGATGGCTTTGTAATGTTTGATGGCGGCTTGTATAATAATTTCCCAATTGATGTGATGTACAAAGATTTTCATCCCGATTATTTAATTGGAAGCAATGTTTCCACCAATCAAAAGCCAATCGATGAACGCGATTTCTTTGGATTGGCAAGTACGATGTTAACAACCCCAACAAATTATGCTTTACCGTGTGCAGAAGGAATCATCATCGAACCAAAAACGAATGTTGGAACTTTTGAATTTGGAAACGTAAAAGAAGCAATAGCAGATGGTTATAATGCCACCTTGAAATATTTGGATTCATTGGATCTGTTTATTTATCACAAAGTTTCTAAAGAAGAATTGAATAAACGTCGTGCCGAATTTAGAGCCAAAATTCCACCAATAAGAGTTTCAAATATAACCAACAACAAAGAGAAAAATAGCGATTATCGATTTGCATCAAATTCTTTATTGCGCAAGAAAAAATCGGAAATACTAGATTACAACACTTTAACAAAGCGCTACTTTAGACTGTATGCAACCCAACAAATTGAATACATCTACCCTACTCTTGATTTGAAAAAAGACTCAACCCATCAACTGAATTTAGTGGTAACAAAAGCAAAAGATTTCCGAGTAGATATTGGTGGACATTTTTCATCAAGAGCTGTGAATACAGGTTATCTTGGTTTAACCTATCGGGGAGTTGGTAAAATTGCTTATTCATTGCACGGAGAATCTTATTTCGGGAAGTTTTACGGTTCGGCTAAAGCAGATTTAACGATTGAAGTTCCTACCGTTTTTCCAATTGCATTGACGGGTTATTTCACCATGAATCGCTGGGATTATTTTAGAAGTTTCTCTACCTTTTTTGAGGATGTAAAACCATCATTTTTAGTACAAAACGAAATGTATGGCGGCTTCAAACTTAAAATCCCGACAAGCAATAATTCTAAATCAAGTTTAGATTACCGCCTTTTTATGTTGGAAGATGATTATTACCAATCTTCGTTTTTCACCAATAAAGACACAACTGATTTTACAACATTTAACGGGAATTCTGTCACTTGGGATTTTGTTCTAAATAGTTTAAACAGAAAACAATTTGCCAATCGAGGACATTATTTTTCAGTTAAAGCGCGTTATATTACAGGAAAAGAAAATTCGACTCCAGGTTCAACAGCAATTCTAAAAGATACCGTTTTTAAAAATCACGAGTGGTTAAGTATTCAAAGTGAATTTCAGTCATTTATCATAAACAAAAAATATTTTCACCTTGGAATTCATGCCAAAGGTGTTTTAAATAGTCAATCGTTATTTGCCAATTACACAGCGAGTATTTTAGCAATGCCTGTTTTCAATATTCTTCCTGATATGGAAACGTTTTTCTTGCCTGAATATCGATCTCCTCAGTTTTTAGGAGCAGGTTTGAACCTTGTTTTCTCTTTACATAAAAATGTCGATTTACGCTTAGATGCCTACTATTATCAGCCATTTGTCATCTTACAGAAAAACGGTAATGGAACAATTGAATATACACGACCAACAGGAAATGAATTACTTATTGCTTCGAGTACTTTCATCTATCATTCACCAATTGGTCCTGTTCGTGCAACGGCAAATTATTTTCCAAAACAACTAAATCCCCTTTCATTTCAAATAAGTTTTGGATACGTTCTCTTTAATGAGCGTGCTGTACGTTAATAGTTTTTATATTTTTGTTCAAAATTAATAGCGTGGAGAAAATTATTTGTGGAATTCAGCAAATGGGTATTGGTGTTCCTAACGTCCAAGAAATTTGGATTTGGTACCGCAAAATGTTCGGTGTTGATGTGCGAATTTTCGAAGAAGCAGCACCAGCACCATTGATGATTAATTACACTGGCGGCCAAGTACATAAAAGAACTGCCACCCTCGCTTTAAGTATGGACGGAGGCGGTGGTTTTGAAATTTGGCAATTCACAAGTCGCAATACAGAAAAACCCACTTTTGAAATTCAACTAGGCGATTATGGTATGTTTTCGTGTAAAATTAAATCGCGCGATGTCCAAAAATCGTATGATTACATGAAGCAAAATGGTGCAACACTTTTAAATGCACCAACTAAAAATCCAGCAGGAGAATTGTCTTATTTTGTGCAAGATCCGAACGGAAATATTTTTCAAGTAATTGAAGGAAAAGGTTGGTTCTCAAAAACAAATCACCCTTCCAATTGCGGTGGTGTTGGCGGTACAACCATTGGTGTATCTAACATTGATAAATCTTTAGCGCTTTACAAAGACATTCTATGTTACGACAAAATTGATTATGATATAACTGGAGAATTTGAGGATTTACACACTTTGAAAGGTGGTAAAACTAAATTCAGACGTGTTCGTTTGTCGCACAGTAAAGAACGAATTGGAGCTTTTGCAAAATTATTAGGTCCAACAGAAATTGAATTAATTCAAGCTGTAGAACGCACAGATTGTAGAAAAATATTTGAAAACCGTTTCTGGGGAGATTGGGGATTTATCCATTTATGTTTTGATGTGCAGGGAATCGAGCAATTACGAAAAGAATGTGAGGCAAAAGGTTTTCCATTCACGGTAGATAGTTCTGATACATTTGATATGGGAGAAGCTGGTGGAAGATTTTCGTATATCGAAGATCCCGACGGAACACTTATCGAATTTGTTGAAACACACAAAGTTCCGGTTGTGAAGAAAATCGGTTGGTACATTAATTTAAAAAATAGAAAACCAGGTAAATTTCTTCCAACTTGGATGCTGAAAGCCATGAGTTTAAACCGTGTAAAATAAAACTTTGAAACAATTAATTCTTTTAATTTTCCTTGTTAATATATTGATTTCCTGCACGAAAGAAGTCAATATTGACATTCCTGGATATAAGGCTGAATTAGTGGTTGATGGAAATATTGAAACAGATGGTCATCCTGTAATTCTCTTGTCGCAAGCTGCAAATGTTTATTCAGAATCGTACGTTGAAACGTATCTTGAATCTTTTGTAACCGACGCAATTGTGAAAATTGTAGTGGATGGCGACACCACTTTATTAGAATATAGATTACTAAGTGAATTTCCTACTTCGACACAAAAAAAGTTTGCGGAAATGCTTCGTGTCGAATATGATGAAGTACAACAACTTCCAATAAAAATTTATTCTTCGTCCACATTAAAAGGCGAAGTTGGAAAATCCTATCACCTTATTATTGATTTCAAAGGTAAAATCTACACTTCAACAACAACAATTCCGCAACCAACACCTTTGAATTCTTTACAATGGGTTTTAGAAGAGGGCTCTGAAGAATACGGTTTAATAAAGGCTAAACTTTCAGACCCAGGAGGTAAATTTGATGCTTATAAATACGATTCAAGGAGAATAAATATACAATCAAATGGAGAATCAAAAGACGAAACTTACAGAGCTGGAAATGGTGGAGGAAGAATTTTTAGAGATCGTTATTTTGACGGGCTTACCGTAGATTTAACATTTAAAAACCCGCAAAAAAAGAAAGATAGCACAATTAACGATGATTTCAAACGCTACTTTCGGAGAGGAGATTCTGTACTCGTTAAGTTATCAAAATTAGATCAAAATACGTATGATTTCTTTCGTTTAAAACGCGAGCAACTAGAAAATTCAGGGAATCCATTTGCAACACCAGTAAACGCTAAAACAAATATTATCGGTGGTGGATTAGGTATTTGGGCTGGCTTTTCTCCAGTATATCATGTAGTTTATTGCATGGAGTAATTTTACATTTTACATTCTCAATTCTTCAAATATCCCGACCTCTCAGCATTCAAAACTGTAAACGAACCAGATGATTTTGCTATCAATTGATTTTTAGAATTATAAACTTCTGCTTCCATGAAAATAAGTGTTTTACCATGCTTCATTACAATTGATTTAGCGGTTAATTGATCGTGCAAAGCAACCGATTTTAAAAAGGTAACTTTCAGTTCTAATGTTGCAACTACCTGATGATTATCGTAAACTAGCGACAAAGCACCCACTCCCATTGTTGCATCTAAAAGTGCTGCTGTGCAACCTCCATGGACAGCTAAAGGAGTAGCTAAATGTTTTTCATCAATGGTTAGAAAATAGTGCGCTTCTCCAGGTTCAGTAATTTCAAATTGCATTCCTAATAGTCGACCGAAATTATTCGTTTCAATGTATTTGTCTAGTAATAAATTTGAGGTCATTTTTACACTTTTTTAAATTCAATTTGATTTACTTTGAAAACATCATAAACTGCTTGATTAAAATCAAATTGAACCCCAGTAAAATCAGGAGTCTTAACCCAAACTTGAGACGCTACATGTACTCCATTTTCAGAAAGCTGAGCTAAACCATAAAAAGGTTTTGGTTCTTTTAAAATGCGGTTGTCTTTCAAAGCAATTTCCTCTAAAAGCGTTTTTACTTGGTGAACATCTGTTCCATATTCTAAAATAAAAGTCCACTCAACTCTACGTTTTTCTGCTTTAGTGAAATTTGTAATTGTACCGTTTGCAACAGGACCGTTAGGCAAAACGACAACTTTATTATCTAGTGTCATCAAATAAGTGTTAAAAATCTGAATTTCAGTTACTTTTCCTTGAGCCGCTTGTGTAACAATCATGTCTCCCACTTTAAATGGCTTCAAAACTAAAATCATAATTCCGCCTGCAAAATTGGAAAGTGTACCCGAAAATGCCATACCAATTGCCAAACCTGCTGCACCCAAAAGTGTAATGAACGAAGTCATCTGAATTCCTAGTTGTGAGAAAGCAGTAATGACAACTAAAATCTTAGAAGCCAAAGAAATGAAACTCGTTAAAAAGGAAGTCAATCCGGGATCGGTATCGCTTTTAATCATTATACGTTTTACTCCTTTGGTTACCAAACCTGTAAGCCAAAATCCAGCAACAAGAATTATAATTGCAATTAGTATTTGTGTGCCAATTTTCAACAAAAACTGATTGAAATCAGCGTAATTAATTCCAAAAACAGATTCCAAGGTCTTCATATTCACTCAAATTTTATTAATTGACCACAAAAATAAGCAACTCAACTTCAATAGAATCAATATATTTGAATATGTTTTTTATCCTATCTAAAATACTCGCCTTTTTGTTTTCACCATTTCTATGGTTTTTGATATCTTTTTTCACCTTTTTACTGCTGAAAAATGAAAAATGGAAATTGATTTTCAAACGCATTAGTATTTTCATATTGATTTTCTTTTCGCTTGGATTTCCTTTAAATTTCCTTGTTTCCCGTTGGGAAGTTGCTGGTACGCAAATGAAAAAAGTGGGCAATTATGAACTTGGAGTGGTGCTTTCTGGAATGGCGGAGTATAATAAAGACTTGAAAGTATTGAGCGCTCGTCGAGGAATTGATCGCATCTGGCAAACGATTTCACTTTACAAAAAGGGTAAAATCAAGAAAATATTAATCAGTGGTGATACGGGTTACATTATTCGTAAAGGATTACACGAAGCCGACCAATTAAAAGAAGTACTTGTGTTATGGGGAATTCCGACTGAAGATATTATCGTTGAAAACAAATCAAAAAATACTTACGAAAACGCTCAGTTCACGGGTGATATGATGCGCCAATATAAATACAAAAAGAAATTCTTATTGATTACTAGCGCTTTACACATGCCAAGAGCTGCTGCTTGTTTTAAAAAGCAAAATCTGAAATTTGATGTCTTCACGACCGATCATTACTCCACGAAGAACACAGAATTTACTTTTGATCAATTGCTTCCATCGATTAATTCTTTCGTAATGTGGGAAGTTTATTTGAAAGAAGTGGTTGGTTACACCGTTTATTCTTTACGTGGTTATTTATGATTTTTGAGGAAATTCAAAATGGCGAAATTGGTTTTATTCCAGATTGGCTAAGCGAAAGACAAGCAAATCAGTATTATCAACTATTTCAGAAAGAACTTCCTTTTGAACAAGGAACAATCACCATTTTTGGTAAAACGCACCCAATTCCAAGATTGGAAGCCTTTTTTGGAATCTCAAATCAAGTTTATTCGTATTCTGGAAAAACGCTAAAGACACATCCTTTCACCAAAGAATTAACCGATATTAAAACTAAAATCGAAGAAATTACAAACGAAAAATTCAATTGTGTATTGGTGAATTTGTACCGCAACGGACAAGATTCAAACGGTTGGCATGCTGATAACGAACCAGAAATGGGTAAAAACCCAGTGATTGCTTCTGTTACATTAGGTGCCATGCGTCGCTTTGACCTGAGACACAACACTAGCAAAGAAAAAATCAGTATTGAACTCAATCACGGTAGTTTATTGGTTATGAAAGGAGAAATGCAACACTTTTGGAAACATCAAATTGCAAAAACAACCAAAGTTTCCACTCCAAGGATTAACTTGACATTTAGGTATATTTATTAATTTGTCTGTCATGTCTGTTTCGTTATTATTGCCGCTAATACTTTATTCTATTTTTCATAAATTGCAATGTACTTTTTTAATTCCGTTTGGTTTTCTGCTTGTTTTATTAAAAAGTCCGCTACCTCAGCTCTATTTAAACCTCTTTTTACTGTTTCTAAACCTATTCCAGCCGAGGCTCCTATGATTGTTATATTCATTTTACTTTTTTTTTAATTTATGTTTTGAAATGATCGTTAACGTTTTAGGGCTTGGTGATTGGGCGGGATTTTTAGTACGCACTTGAAACGAAGAGCAGAACTCAATTATACGCAGAAAGCGTCAGGCGGTGAACTGAACCTCCGTCTGACGGTAGTACATTTTTGACTGTCCGTTTGTTTTTAAAATTGTTTTATTAAATTGAAGTATTCAATACTTTTTTTGAGTTTGTAAAAAGGAAGTGTAATCATTAGTTCTTTAACTTTTTCTTCCTCTAGGCCCTTGAAAATTAAAATGGCACCATTTCTACCTTGTCTTAAAAATAAGTTTTCTAATATCCCTTCATCTTTCCATTTTGCGACAATTTCTTGCTCGTGTTTCAATATTTCCTGAAAATTACTAGGGATATTATCCATGTCTAAAGTTAAAATTGCTTGTATTCTATTTTCTGTTTTTGGTGTTTCTGATTGTTCCATTTTATTTGTTTTAGAATTTAAATAGGTTTTGTTTGAAAAGATTGAAATTAAGAACAAGAAATGACATTTGGAAATATTTTCTTGCCGTCATACTAAATTTATTGCTCTAAAAATGCATAGTCAATGTAACCTTGGTCCTGTCCGCCATACATTGTGGCTCTGTCGGGTTGGTTTAGTTCTGCATTGATTTCAAAACGTTTTGGCAAGTCAGGATTAGCTAAAAATAATGCACCAAAAGAGATAAGTTTTGCAATTCCTTTTTCTAATTCTGCTTCGCTTGTTTCTTTTGTGTAACCACAATTTGCAATAACTGTATGTTGCGTTAGTTTGCCAAAAGTTTCAACAGAATTTGTCGGATATTGAGGGAATTTGTCGGCAGGAAATGGGACATTCATTATGTGAATATACGCCAATGGCATTTTGTTTAGTTCATTTATAAGTAGTGTGAATTGTTCTACTGGATTTTGATGAATAATACTTTTGTAAGTGCTTGTTGGCGATATACTTATAGCTCTTTTTCGTTACCAATTTATGTATAGCAACTGTTATTCTTTTATTACTTTATTGGTTAAAACTCTTTTTTTATCTTTAAGAAATACGATATAATACATCCCTTTCTTCAAATTCATTAAACTTAATGAATTGTTTTCAGGTTTATTGGCGGTTGTAACTACTTGCCCTTTTGAATTATAAATAATAATTTCATCTGATACAATATTTTTATCCCAATAAAGCATTGACGATGTCGGGTTTGGGAAAATTAATGTTTCTGAGTTTTCAGAATTATAATCAATAGAAGCTGAGACATCCGTTCGTGTAATATCTACCTCTATACCATGAAAGATATCATCGATATTATCTGTATTTACCAACATAAAATCAGAACCCAAAACGCCATTTTGGTTAATTATTGGATTGTGTATTGTTACATTAGTTGTTTTCCACTGATTATCACCAATTCCTGTTATAGTTAATGCATTTTGTAAGCCTAATAAATTATAATATTTTAATGCCCAAGTCGAATTTGGATTTTTATCTAGCCACGTAATTTTAAATGTTAAACTGTCTGGATCTGAAAGTAAAAACACATTCGAATCGAATTTAAAATACATAGTGTCTTTACCACTGCTGTTTTCAAAAGAACGCGCAAAACGGTCGTATTTTGATGAGCTTGTATTGATAAGTCCTTTGACTCTGAAGAGACCAATTGAAGTTAAATCTGGATTTATTTGAGTTATCCATCTTTCGTAATTCCCTTCTTCAATGTTCCATCCGGCATCATTATACCCTGTTTGCTGGTCACGTTGATATACTTGTCCTTGAGTAGCCGAATACACATCATCCATTTTAGCACCACGGCTTATATAGG
>CAMDGP010000057.1 GCA_945897765.1 Chitinophaga pinensis | reverse complement strand
TTAATTCTTAATTCTTAATTCTTAATTCTTAATTATTTTTCGGGTTGCAAAAATACTATTTTTCTTCACTAAACCTCTAAAAGAAGCATTCCAATTGTAAAATAGATAAATAATCCAATCACATCATTTAAAGTCGTTATAAACGGACCAGTTGCCAAGGCTGGATCTATTTTGTATTTATTTAATACTAAAGGAATAATAGTTCCAAGAATTGCTGCGAAAATTATAACAGTAAATAAAGATAAACTAACCACAAACCCAAGTTGAACAGTTGCGAAAACACAAGCAATTCCAAAGATCATACTTGCCAAAAGCAAACCATTTAATACACCAACAGATGCTTCCTTTAAAATTTTTGGAAGAAATTTTCCTAGGTGTTTATCTCCTCTAGCTAGTGATTGAACTACGATTGCGGAAGATTGAACACCAACATTCCCCCCCATCGCTGTAATTAATGGAATGAAAAAGGCAAGAGCAGGAATTTGTGTAATACTTCCTTCGAAGCGAGAAATTACATTCGCTCCCAAAACGCCACCAAACATACCAATAATTAACCAAGGCAATCTTGCTCTTGAAATGCGCCAAATACTTGCATTTGATTCCATTGGCTCAGTAATACCTGTCGCTAATTGGAAATCTTTATCTGCTCCTTCTTTAATGAAATCTACAACGTCGTCTAAGGTAATTCTTCCAACAAGTTTATTTTGATAATCCACAACAGGCACTGACACTAAGTCGTATTTTTCCATAACTTCTGATACAATCTCTACTGAATCACTAGTTTTGACAGAAATAATGTTTTTTGATTGAAATAAATCAGCAATTTTTGTTGCGGATCCAGCAAATAGAATACGTTTTAAGGACAAAACTCCTAGAAGTTTATCACTTTCATCTGTAACAAAAATATTATAAACTTTTTCAACGTCCTCTGCTTGTTTTCGTAATTCTTCCAACGCATAATTTACCGGCCAATCAATTTGTGCTTGAAAAAATTCTTTTTGCATCAAACCACCAGCTGTGTCTTCGTCGTAATTCAATAAATCAACAATATCCTCAGCTGCTTCATCGTCTTCCATTTGAGATATGACTTCCTGAATTTTTTCATTTGGCAAATCCCCTAAAATGTCGGCGGCATCATCTGAGTCTAAGTTTTCTAACTGATCTGCAAACTCTTTTGTGGAAAGTGAGGCCAGAAAACGATCGCGCACTTCTTCTTCTAATTCCATTAAGATATCTGCTTGTAAATCTTCATCTACAAGGAAATAAACCAATTTTGCCTCATCGTTGGTTAATTTATCAAGAATTTCGGCAATCTCAGCATAATGCAACTCCAATACGTTTTCACGAATCCATGAAAGTTCATGCTCCGCTATTTTTAAACGAAGAACTTCAAGGAAATCTTTGGTTAGTTCGAAACGCACTTTAACTTTTTTAATTTAAACTATTGATTAAAAACTGAATTCACTTAAAACTCTCTTCTTTCTCTAACAATTTCTGTTTTGATTTGAAGTGGGTTTTCTGTTATTTGTTTGACAAATTTTCTATTTCTGTAAATATCCATTGCCATGTAAATAGCACTTCTAAAAGATGATTCAGAAGCCAAATTTTTTCCTGCTATATCAAAAGCAGTACCGTGGTCCGGTGAAGTTCTAACAATTGGTAAACCAGCTGAAAAATTTACTCCGTCTTCAAAAGAAAGTGCTTTGAAAGCTGTTAAACCTTGATCGTGGTACATTGCAAGTACACCGTCAAATTGATTTTTTGCATTTGAACCAAAGAAACCATCCGCTGCAAATGGACCATAAGCTAAAATTCCTTCACTTTTTGCCTCGTTTATCGCTGGAATAATTTGTTCTTTTTCTTCCATTCCAATTTTTCCATTTTCACCTGCATGTGGATTTAAACCAAATACAGCAATTTTTGGCCCAACCAAGTTAAAATCACGCTTCAAACTATTTTCAAACACTTTGATTTTACTTAAAATCGCATCTTTTGTTAAGGCTTTACTCACTTCATTGATTGGAATGTGTGTTGTAACCAAAGCGACACGTAAAAACGGTGAAGCAAGAATCATCAATGCTTCATCAACATTAGAATATTTTGCAAGGTATTCAGTATGACCAGGGAAATCAAAACCAGCACTTTTCATTGCATCTTTTGAGAAAGGAGCAGTAACTAAAACGTCGATTTTTCCGTCTGCTAAATCAGCAGTTGCAGCTTCCAAAGATTGAAGTGCATATTTACCACCTGTGACATTTGAAACGCCAGGCTGTACATCCACTTCTTCATCCCAACAGTTAACAATATTGATTTTTTTGTTTTGAATTTCAGCACCAGTTCGGCAATTTTGGTAACTAAACTCAGGGATTTGAAGCGTTTTTTTGTAAAATGAAATCACTTTTGAAGAACCATAAATTACGGGAGTAATATCACTTAATATACGATTGTCCTTCAATGCTTTAATGATAATTTCAGGGCCAATACCGTTGATATCACCTAGGGTAATTCCAACTTTAATATTTTCAGATGAAAGAATTTCTTTTTCCATTAATTATTTGCTGTAATGAGTTTTTAAAAATTGATAAAGCAAGCGCACACCTGCTCCAGTTCCACCTTGTCCTTTGTAATCCTCTTTTGCGTCTAGCCAAGTTGGACCAGCAACATCCATGTGAATGTAAGGGGATTTTGCAAAATGTTCTAAGAATTTACCTGCTGAAATCATTCCTGCATTTGCACTGCCGATATTTTTCAAATCAGCAATTTTCGATTTCATGTGTTTGCCATAATCATCCCAAAAAGGAAAACGAACAACGCGCTCATGCACTTCATTTCCTGCCTCTTCTAGGCTTTCAAAATACTTGTCTTTTGCATTTCCCATGATGACACTTGCTTCAGTTCCAATTGCTCGAACAGCAGACCCTGTAAGCGTTGCAGCATCAATCACAATTTCTGGATTGTATTTTTTAGAATAAGCTAAAGCATCTGCCAAAATCATTCGACCTTCAGCATCCGTATTTAAAACTTCAACTGTTGTTCCATCGAACATTGTAATTACATCACCCGGCGTGTAAGCGTTTCCTCCTGGACGATTATCAGTCGCAGGAACAAGCACTATAATGTGAACGTTTAATTTCTGTAAAGCCGCCAAATACAAAGCTCCAACTACAGCAGCAGCTCCAGCCATATCACTTTTCATTGTGTCCATTGACCCAGGAGTTGGCTTTAAACTCAATCCTCCTGTATCGTAAACCACCCCTTTACCAACTAGAACAATCGGGTTTTTATTTACTGGTTTTTTAGGTTTGTATTCTGCAATTGTAAACGTTGGCGGGTCGATAGAACCTTTGTTAACCGCTAATAAACCACCCATTCTAAGTGATTCAATTTGCGTTTTTTCCAACACTTGTACTTGAAATCCTGCTTCGTTTCCAAGTTCTATAATTTGATTAGCTAATTGCTCAGCGTTCAAATGTGAAACAGGAGTGTTTACAGAAGTTCTAGCCCAGAAAACAGCTTTTATGGTATTGTTTAACTCGGAAATTTTAGCTTCACTCACCTCATCACTTACTGAAATCGTGGCTAATTTATGAAAAGTTGGTTTACTAAAATGTTGTTTAAACTCATAACTACTAAATGCAATTCCTTCTGCAACTGCCAATGAAGATTTTGAAGCCCCTTGAATATGAACGGATTCATTCTCTTTATTGATATAATCGAAAATTTTGGAACCTGCGATTCTTAAATCTTCTGCGTTTTGATTTTCATCCACCAAAAACACAAATCCAGCAGGAAGTTTAAAAAAGTCAAATTTCTTTTCAGCATCACCTTGAAATGCTTTGATAATATCTATTGAAAGTCCAGCAAACTCTTGTTTTTTCTTTGTTGATTTACCGATAATAAAGACAAGAGCAACGCCTTCAATCGCGGATTTATTTTGTTTAATTTCAATCATTGTATCGCGGATTTTAAAAGTCAGTAATAGATTGTACAAATATAGGGATTAAGGCTTAGGTAAAGGCAAGGCGGTGGAGGGAAAAAGAATTATAACCCCTCAACCAACCCACTATGCTCTTCCCAAAATTTATCAATCAATCGTGGAATAGGGAAATTTGATAATTCCGAAAGTGCTATTTCTAGTTGATCTTCTGGAATTTTAATCGTTGGTTCAACGACTGCAAAATGAGCAAAAAGGTGTTGATGCGATAAAATGTGTTTGTATTCTTTGGAAATAAATTTATATTTCAGACTAGCTAGATAAGATTGTTTCTCTTCGATTGACATAAATTCTAGCAATGGAAACTGATATAAATGTTGCCAAATTCCTTTCTCTTTGCGTTTTTCGATACGAATTGTCTGATTCGAAGAAAGTTCGACTACATAAACGAAATAGCGCGGAGTGACCTTGGTTTTCTTTGATTTCAGAGGTCTTTGGGTGATGGTTTTGTTTTTATAAGCCAAACACTGAAACTGAAGTGGGCAAATAATACAACTAGGATTTACAGGAACACATTGAAGCGCTCCAAATTCCATTATTGCCTGGTTGTAAATTGCAGAATTGTTCTTGTCAATCAATTCATTAGCAAGTGATTCAAAGGTTTTTTTCCCTTGAGTGGAATCAATTGCTTCCTCAATGTCAAAAACACGACTTAACACTCGATAGACATTTCCATCAACAACCGCTTTAGCTTCATCAAATGCAAAGGAAGCAATTGCCGCTGCGGTGTAAGGCCCAATTCCGGTGAGTTTTAATAATTCGATGTATGTTGAAGGAAACACGCCCTTGTAAATATCAACCACTTCTTTTGCCGTTTTGTGCAAATTTCTCGCTCGACTATAGTAACCAAGTCCTTGCCAATCATTTAAAATTTCTTGTTCATCAGCGATAGCGAGTTCATAAACAGAAGGATAATGATTTACGAATTTTTCAAAATAAGGAAGACCTTGATCGACACGCGTTTGTTGTAAAATAATCTCACTCAACCAGATAAAGTAGGGATTATTGGTGTTGCGCCAAGGCAAATTACGCTTGTTTTTATCGTACCAATCGATGATTATATCTTGAAATTGAAGCATTTATAATAATTTTTATGAAATTTTTATGAAAATTAACAATATAAACAATCTAAAAGGTACTTTTGTGCCCGCAAACACAAGAATAATTAATAACTATTAATCTATAATTAAAATGACAAAAGCAGACATTGTTGCAGGAATTGCAGATGAAACTGGATTAGAAAGAGCAGAAGCTCTAAGAGCAGTTGAAGCATTTATGAACGCCATTAAAGTATCTTTGGCAAATGGTCAAAATGTTTATTTGAGAGGTTTTGGAAGTTTTATTGTGAAAGAAAGAGCACAAAAAACAGGAAGAAACATTTCAAAAAATACTACAATCATTATTCCTGCTCACAACATCCCTTCTTTCAAACCATCAAAAACATTTGTTGAGGAAGTAAAAAATAAAGTTGTTGTTAAATAATTTGAGCAATTAAATTTTTTATGAAATTTTATTACCTTTGCACTCCCTTTTTCTAAGAAGGGAGTGTTTTTGTTTAGAATCAATCATCTTTATAATAATTAATACAAAGCATTATGCCAAGTGGTAAAAAAAGAAAAAGACATAAAATGGCTACGCACAAGCGTAAGAAACGTCTAAGAAAAAACCGTCACAAGAAGAAAAAATAGTCTTCCAATGTAAATGAAAAAGGAAGCTCAGTGATTTCTCATTGAGCTTTCATTATTTAACTAAAAATCACATTGTGAATCTAGAATTAGTTGTCGATGCCCGTTCAAACGGTGTGTGGCTCGCATTGTTGCGTGATGGAAAGTTAATTGAATTACACGATGAAAGAGGAAATTCCGATTTCGCAGTGGGAGATATTTATTTAGGAAGAGTTCGTAGAATTGTACCTAGTTTAAATGCTGCATTTGTTGATGTTGGTTATGAAAAAGATGCGTTTTTGCATTACCTTGATCTTGGTTCTCAATTTAATTCCTTAAGCAAGTTTGTAAAAGATACACTACACGGAAAGCAAAATGCTTCCGATCTAATGTATTTCAAATCTGAAAAAGAAATTGAAAAAGAAGGAAAAATTGGCGAAATTGTTTCTTCTTCTCAACCTATTCTCGTTCAAGTTGCTAAAGAACCTATTTCTACAAAAGGCCCTCGTCTATGTTCGGAAATAACTCTTGCTGGACGTTATTTGGTACTTGTGCCATTTTCAAATAAAATTTCGGTTAGTCAAAAAATCAAGGATTTCGAAGAAAAAGATCGATTGAAAGATTTGATGGAACGCATTAAACCAAAGAACTTTGGGGTCATTATCAGAACCGTTGCTGAACATAAGTCAACTGCTGACTTAGAAGCTGATTTGAATAACTTAATGGAAAAGTGGAAAAACTTGCATGCCAACATGAAAGGCGCGCAACCACCAAAACGCGTATTGGGCGAACTCAACACAACCACTTCTATCCTAAGAGATTTATTAAATGCCGATTTCACAAATATCTATGTGAATGATGGGAAATTATTGGATGAAATGAAGGAATTCATCAGTTCAATTGCTCCAGGAAAAGAAAAAATTCTGAAATTCTACGACGGTAAACTCGATATTTTTGAGAAATTCGGTATCAATAAACAAATCAAAACATTGTTCGGGAAAAAAGTTCCCATGGCTAGTGGAGGTTATTTGATTATTGAGCACACTGAAGCAATGCACGTGATTGATGTAAATAGCGGTAACCGAAAGGGTGCCGACGGACAAGAATCAAATGCATTAGCAACCAATTCGGAAGCTGCTGAAGAAATAGCTCGTGTGTTGCAATTACGTGACATGGGTGGAATTATTTGTGTCGATTTTATTGACATGCACGATAAGGAAAACAACAAATTACTTTATGAAAAATTAAAGGAATTGATGAAGTCCGACCGTGCGAAACACAATATTCTTCCTCCATCTAAGTTTGGTGTGATTGAAATTACACGTCAGCGCGTTCGTCCAGAAACAGATATTAAAACTACTGAAATGTGCCCAACCTGTAATGGTAGTGGTGAAATTCAGGCGAGTATTTTGTTCTCAGACGAAATCGAATCAAATTTACATTTCTTATTGGAAGACAGAAGAGAGAAAAATGTTGCGTTGTTGGTTCACCCTTACTTGGAGGCATTCTTCAAGAAAGGATTGATTTCTAAACAAATGAAATGGTTTTTGAAATATAAAAAATGGGTTCCTGTTCGAGGAATTGCTGCCAATCATTTACTTCAATATTCGTTCATTAATAAAAGTAACGAAGAAATCGTACTTTAGTTTTTTCCTTTGTCTGACTTGGAAAACATAACACATAAATTGGAAGCATTTTGTGCTTACCAAGAACGTTGTTTGTTTGAAATTAAGAATAAGTTAGAAGAATTCGATTTATCGGATACTGAAAAAACGTACGTTATTTTAAGTTTAAAAACCAATAAATATTGGAATGAAGAACGGTTTGCAGAAGCTTATTGTCAAGGAAAAGTACGGATAAAACGCTGGGGAAAGCAGAAAATAAAAGCTGGTTTAATACAAAAGCACGTTGATTCTGGAATCATTAAATCGGCTTTGGAATCAATCGATGAATTGGATTACTCAAACGCACTTCAATCACTTTTCGAGAAAAAATCCCAAGAACTCAAATCTGAAAAAGACCCTTGGATAAAAAAACAAAAGATCATGCGCTATTTGGCTTCGAGAGGTTTTAGTTTTGAAGAAATTAATAACCTTGTGAATTGAGAGCAAAAAGTGCTGTATGATTTACAACAGACTTCTTATTTTTCAACTAGTCCGTTCAAATCAAAAATTTATAACATAAAAAAAGGGCTTTCAGCCCTTAGTTGTAGTAAATTATGTGTGATAAGTGGTTTCTTATAAAAAACAGGAACTTCTTATGTGTAACTTAATGTCGACTCAAACTATTAAACTCTTATCAAACTAGAAAATAAACTGCCTCTCCAAGCAGCTGTCAACTTTACACATAAGAAGTTACCTGTATCTCTCCTTATTTCTTTATCAAATATATTTATTCATTTTGATCTCAATTCGGCAAATGAGTATTTGAATAATATGAATGAATATTTTAAGCTTTTTATTGAATATTTGTTTTTGAATTGTTGTAATTCTAATTATTCACTTGTACTTCTACTACTTGTCCATTATTGGTTTTTAAGAAATAAATTCCTTTGTATAGAGTAGAAACATCAAAATAAGCAATCGTGCTTCCTTGAAAAATTGTTCTTTTCGCAACTACTTTTCCCGTTGGATCAATTAATGTTAATTCTAAATCTTGTTTTAATAAGTCATTTATTTGAACCATTAAAATGTCATTACTTGGATTTGGATACACATTGATTTTGTCAATCGTACTATTTTCGTTAAGTTCTGTCGTACTTGGGTTGTAAGTCGTAACTGTTTCTGTAATACTTGTCACTTTCACTGCTGTTTTGTTACCATAATAAGTGGGACCAACTAAATAAGGATAAGCAGAATTCCAATTAGCATCAACTGTAGCGAAATAGCAGTAAATTCCATTTGGATATTCAGGTGTTACACAAAAACGACCGTTGTGAACATCCAAATAATCAGCTTGACCAGTGTGAGTAATGAATTCATAGTCTTCCTTAAAATACCCTAATGGATAGGTTGTGCTCACATTAGGCCCAGAACTAACTGTTGCTCCAGCTGGAGATGTCGTTCTTGTTGTGATATTTCGGTATTGGTAACCAGATTTAACGCGAACAATTCCACCAGTTCCATCTACATTTTTGTAACCATAAGCTCCATAAACAGGAAATCCATCGTAAGAATATCCAATTAATGGTGAATGAACAGTTGAATCAATTACATAAAGTCCATCGGCATCGTAAACATCACAAACCGTTGAAATTACGCTCAAGTCTAATTTATATGCACTTGGATTTTGGTGATGGTGGTAGTTTCCTTGAGCTGGATGACCTTTTGCACAATCAAAACCAATTCTTTCTGCAACAACTGCATCTCTGTTCCAATTTTGTGTAACTGATGGTCCACCTGGACATGGCGACATACCAGGCAAGCCTCCACATAATGAATTTGTACTTGCATTCCATGCAACACCATCTCTGTAATCAAACATGGCAACTCCATTTATGAAGATTCCAATATTCCCTCCTGAAGTTGCAGTTGCTGCACCCGTATTTTGTGTTGGATTTAATGACATTTTAAAAATGGCATTTTGACTCGTAGTTACTGAAGGATTCCCATCTAAAAATGGCCCTGTAATATAAGAAGGAACTCCAGTTGCGGTTACATATACCCAATTCGTAGAATATTGAACACTTTGAACATTTACCAAATCAGCATCGTTAATTGGCGTGGAATTTCCTTGAACGTAATGTCTTCCAGTTGTTCCAGTTGTATTTCTTAGCCAAGAACTTATTGCTGGGCTTACTTGGGCATTGCTCCAAGCTGCTGAAAACAACAGCGCGAAACTTAAAATCGATTTTTTCATAAATTGAAGCTTAGGTTTTAAAATGATTTAGAGTCCAAGTTGAATATAAACTTGCGCTTATCGCTCATTTTTCGGAAAAGAAAAATCTTTGTTGTATAAAAAATCTTTGTCGGTTAAGGTTTTTAGGAATGCCAACAAGTCTTTTTTCTGCTCTTCTGTGAATGGTTTTTTGATTTTTTTCAACTCTTTACTTACGTTTTTGTTTCCAGTTGGAAGAGAGCTGTAATGTTCAATAACTTGCTTCAATTTTTGAATTCTGCCATCGTGCATATAAGGAAAGCTGAACTCAACGTTTCGCAAAGTTGGAATTTTAAAAAGCAATGAATCAGCTCTTCGTTCCGTAATTCCCATTCTGCCTAAGTCTTTCAGTTCGGGATCCAGTTCTAAACCATTTTTCTTGAAATCGTGAGAGGTGAACAAAGGCTCGGTGTGACAAGCATTGCAATTCTTTTTAAAAAGGGCATAACCACGTTTTTCTTGCGCCGTAAATTCAACTCCTTTTTCTTTTAAAATGACCTTATCATATTTTGAATTAGCAGAAACTAAAGCCACAGAAAAATTGGCAATTCCACGCATTAAAAGTGGAGTTGTAATGTTTGAATCGCCAAAAGCAGCATAAAATCGTTGCCGATAAAAGGACGAATTATTTAATCTTTTCAGCAATTCTACAATGTCCACATCCATTTCTTTTGGATGCGTCAATGGATTAATTGCTTGGGCGTTTA
>CAMDGP010000056.1 GCA_945897765.1 Chitinophaga pinensis | reverse complement strand
TCGCGTGATAAAGTGTTAGGGACGGATGAATTGAATAATGTCCTGCGCGAAGAAATCATTTCTCTTTTGGAAGAAAATAATTCTAACCAAAACGGAAATTTAGAATATAACAAACCTGCTGACGGAAATCCTTATGTGATAATGGTGGTTGGTGTAAACGGTGTTGGGAAAACAACAACAATTGGTAAATTAGCGCATCAATTTAAGAAGTCAGGAAAAAGTGTTGTTTTAGGTGCAGCAGATACATTTCGTGCAGCGGCAGTAGATCAATTAAGTATTTGGTCGGAAAGAGTAGGCGTTCCAATTGTTCAACAAGGAATGAACGCAGACCCAGCTAGCGTTGCTTTCGATACTTTACAATCAGCTAAAGCAAACAATGCGGACGTTGTGATTATTGATACAGCTGGACGTTTGCACAATAAAGTGAATTTGATGAATGAGTTGAGTAAAATCAAACGCGTAATGGAAAAAATAATTCCTGGTGCGCCTCATGAAATTTTATTGGTTTTAGACGGTTCAACAGGACAAAATGCATTCGAGCAAGCTAAACAATTCTCACAAGCAACCGACATCAACGCCTTGGCAGTTACGAAATTGGATGGAACCGCAAAAGGTGGTGTTGTCATTGGTATCTCTGACCAAATGAAAATCCCTGTGAAATATATTGGCGTTGGTGAGAAAATGGATGATTTACAATTGTTTGACAGAAAGTTATTTGTGGAGTCTTTGTTTGCGGATTAGGGGGAATTTATTCACCTTTTAAGTATTCGCAATTGTTACGTAAATAGTCTAAATTTCAAAATAAAGCTTTAATCGAAGTGAGTTCTAAATAGTGAATATTAGCGAACAAAATTTGGCCGTGATTTTCTAGTTTTAAGATACAGAACTGAAACTGGTAATTTTAAGTTTTTTTCCCGTTAGCTGTCGTACTCCAAAATTCAGTTTCAGAAAGGAGTTTAAATTGTTCGCTACGAGTTGTAAATGACTACTGGACAATTATTTGAGTCAGCGTCAGTGGAAAAAAGAAATTAAAAGCTTGAAAATTGGCTTTTTTGTTGGGTAGTAAATATGATTTGATTTTTTATTAGTTTAAAGAATGTGTTCACCCAAAAAAGCCTCCATCTTGTTTATATTTGCACATGCAAACTAAGTTACTACTCATAACGCCGCCATTTACACAGCTAAACACTCCATATCCTGCAACCTCTTATCTGAAAGGTTTTTTGGATGAACATAACATCTCAGTTTCACATTGCGACTTAAGTATTGAGCTGTTTACTTCGGTGTTTAAAAGTGATTTTTTGGTGCAGCTTTTCAAAGAAGCAAACGCCATTGGAAGTAATATTTTTCCAGGTGTTAAAAAAATGAAGCAGTTATATATCTCGAAGGTAGATTTAGTGATTCGTTTTTTACAAAAACACGATTTAGAAACGGCACTTAAAATTGCAGAACCCTATTTTTTACCTAATGGGCACCGATTAGCAAAGGTGAATAAAGCGATTAAGTGGGCGGAAGGTGATGCTGGAATCATTGACAAAGCAAAACCTGATGCGACGCTTTTTATTGAAGAAATTGGAGACTTTATTCAAGCCAATATTGATGAGTTTTTCGCTTTCACAAAATATGCAGAACAAATCGCACGATCAGCCAGTAGTTTCAATCAAATAGATGAATTTTTACACTACGAACCGACGCTTATTGAAGAGGAAATGCTGCGGATTTTAGAAGAGAAAATTCTTTTGTATGAACCTAATTTAATAGGCTTCACGATACCTTTTCCTGGTAATTTATTTGCTGCCTTGAGGTGTTCACAATTTATAAAAGATTTTTATCCAGCTATTTACATTGCTTTTGGAGGTGGTTATTGCAATACAGAATTGAGAAGCCTTGAAGACACACGCATTTTTAATTACCTTGATTTTATTTCGTTAGACGATGGTGAAGGACCGATTTTAAAAATGCTGCAGTTGATTGAAGGAAAAATCAGTAGTAACGAGTTGGAAAGAACGTTTATATTAGAAAATAATCGAGTGGTGTATAAAAATCACATTCCCAATAAAATCTTTCACCACGAGCAGTTACCAGCTCCAAGCTATGTTGATTTACCGCATGAAAAGTACATTTCATTTTTAGATGTGGTGAACCCAATGCATCGGATGTGGACCGACAAAAGATGGAACAAATTAACTGTTTCGCACGGGTGTTATTGGAAACAATGCTCCTTTTGCGATGTAAGCCTTGATTATATTGGGAATTACCAAAACACGACTGCCGAAAAATTGGTGGATAAAATCGAAAAAATAATAAAAGATACCGGATTAACAGGTTTTCATTTTGTGGACGAAGCTGCACCTCCGAAAATGTTACGGTCACTTTCTTTAGAATTGCTCAAACGCAATCTTTCAATTACTTGGTGGACCAACATTCGATTTGAAAAAACGTTTACAGCCGAGTTGTGCGAACTCATGGCAAAGGCTGGTTGCATTGCGGTTACAGGTGGATTGGAAGTTGCTTCCGATCGGCTTTTGGCAAAGATGAAAAAAGGGGTAGACATTGCTCAAGTTACAAGAGTGACACATAATTTTTCAAACTCTGGTGTTTTTGTACACGCTTATTTGATGTATGGTTTTCCAACGGAGACTGAGCAAGAAACGATTGATTCCTTAGAAGTGGTGAGGCAGCTTTTTGAGAAAAATTGCATTCAATCGGCGTTTTGGCATTTGTTTACAGCAACTGCACATAGCCCAATCGGTCTAAATCCACACGAATTTGGAATTGAAATTACAGGTCCTCTTTTTGAGGGCTTCGCTCAAAATGATTTAATCCACCTCGACCCGCAAGGAGCCGACCATGAAAAGTATACCAATGGACTTAATGCAGCCTTGAACAGTTATTTGAATAAATCAGGTTTTGAAAAGCAATTGTCCTCTTGGTTTGATTTCCCGGTTGATGTGACTACGCATCCAAGAGATTTGATTGAAGGGTTTCTTGTGAGTTAACGTGATTTTTTTTTAGCTGGTTTCGTTAGGAAAGATTGATCATTTAATTTGGCGCCTTTGCCTGCTTTTCGATAAATCTTTTTCAATATTAAAAGAAAATTAAAAAGGACTTGTTCGACAACTGGCGAATGCTGCTGCTTTAAGGGGCGTAAAATTCTTAAACTACATTAAAGGTTTAAGCTGCGTAACTGACCATGGGCTTGCTATTATTGAACTCTTCGTTTTTCAGATTTCCTTCACTAGCATTTTGTCTGCCTGTTAAAGAAAAATATAAAATTATAACAATTAAAGTGGAATTGAGCGAAGTAGAACGAACGTTTAATAGTGTTAATCGCACAGGTTTTAATTTCATTGGTTTGGTTTTTTGGAATTTTGGGTGAATTATTGGTTTGTATTTTTGTTAAAATGTATTTAATATATTAACAATCAATAATTTAAAACAAAAAAAGGCATCCTTTCGAACGCCTTTCCAATATTAGTTTGTAGAAATTATTTTACTGAAATCAAGCCCATTGCTATTTTCATGCGAATGATTCTTTTCACTGATGCATCAGCTTTTAGTTTGAAGTTTTTGTCTTTACGATATGCAGCCAATAATTCATCGTGTGATTTTTTTACATCCAATGGCATCAACAAAATGTCGCAACCAGCATTAATTGCTTTAAAAGAAGCTTGTGGAACGCTCGCAACACCGCCCATATTCATAGCGTCGGTCACGATTAATCCTTTGAAATTCAAACTGTCACGTAGCAATTTCGTTACGATTTTTTCTGAACAAGTAGAAGGCAAACCGTCTGTGTCGAATTTTACATTGTTAACCACAGCAATATGTGCCACCATGATTGAAAGCACTCCATTTTTAATCAACTCAGGATAATTTTTCACTTCTTTCATTTCTCCATCAATAGATTGTAAAGAATGATGCGTGTCACCAGAAACTAAGCCGTGGCCTGGGAAATGTTTTGCAGTTGCAATGATATTATTTTTTTGAGTCACTTGAATAAACTCGTCCGACCAAGGAATTAAGTTTTCAGCAATCGCCCCAAAACCACGGTAACCAACCGTTTTGTTTGCTGACATATCTACAACAGGTGCAAAATTATAGTTGATTCCAATTGCGTTTAAGTCAGTAGAAATCGTTTGTGCAACTGTAGTAACTTCAGCAAGTGTAGTGACTTCATTTGCTTTTTTTACTTGTGTTGAACCTGTTATTTTGCGATTCACCAAACTTGGCTCCGCATCAGCACTGTATAAAAACGGTAGATTTCCCATTTTTTTATTGTTGCTCTCAAAGTCTTTAATCCATGAACTGAATTCTTCTTTGGTACCATTCAACATTAAAACGCCACCAATAATTCGTTCTTTGATGTAAGAATCGATTTGATCTTTCGTTTTTCCCAAACGTCCAACAGCTGGCATAATTAATTGTGCAACGCGTGCTGTGTCGTCCATTTCTTTAAAAATACGTTCCACTTCTTTGTCCAAATCTTTATTGTTAGCTAAGTAATCTGTTAGTTTGAAGTCTATTTTCGTAACAGGCTGCGCGGTTACTTTTTTTGTTTCTTTAGCTGGACTTTGCGCACAACTTTGAAAAAGTAAAGAACTCAATGCGATTGCGGTAAATAATTTTGTCATTTTTTATGTTTGGTCAAATGTATAAAATCTCACAAAGTAGTAGTTGTTTCAAGCAACTATTAACTAAGATTGGAAAGTTGAAAACTGAAAAATAGATTTTTGATGCTTGATTCTTGATTTTTGATTGAAGATTTTGAGTCGAAAAAGATTCTAATAATAAGTTAAATAACTAAAACGGTCAATTCTATTTAGGAAATACAGAGTTACAAATTTTACATTTGGGTGTTCGCAAACGTACTAGTAAAATACTTGAATGTTGAAAATCAAGAATTTAATCGAAGCGAGAGCTATTTTGTGAATATTAGCGAACAATCTTCGGCCTTGAATTTCTTGGTTTTAGCTACTGAACTGAAACTGTTTATTTTTAAAATTTCTGCTCCGTCACCTGACGGATTAAAAAATTTCAGTTTCAGAAAGGAGTTAAAATTGTTCGCTACGAGTTGTAAATACATGTAAAACAATAATTTGTGAACAAAAATAAATTCAGAGCCTTGATTTTTTGATTCTTTTACATCAAGGAAAAAGAATGGCAAAATGAAAATATTAGCTCAATTTGGGATTTTCATTAGGATTAGGATTTTAAATATTGGTGGTAAGAATGCGCACACTCATTTTTACATTTTCAATTCTAAATTTAGTGTAACATTTACTATTTTTGAAAAAAAAAGCAAAATGAGAACCTTATTTGATGAATTAGAAGATTTTCAACCTACCAATAAAAAAATGGAGTTAAAGATTTCCGGTAGTTCAAAAACTAAATTATCGAAGGAACAACTTGCTTTTAATCGTTTAATTGACCGCATTCAAAACCTCGAATCGACTTTAGAACTCGAGAAAGACAAAGCGGAAATCTTGAATAACTACTTTGAAAAAGAGGTAAAGCCTCAAATGATTAAACTAGCTGAAAAGAAGATAGAACATGCCTTCCAGTTGAACGAATTGACAAATAAGTTTCAACTTTCAAAAAACACGTTGTCGCAAATTGGAGACTTAATTGTTTATATCTGTAATGATGTTTTTAATTTGCTTACAGTTACTCCAGAAATGGAAAATCTATATAACGATTGGTCTGAAATCCCTTATCAAGATGAGCTTATAAGTCAGAAAGAAGATGCGAAAGCAGACTTTGAGGAATACATGAATGACATGTTTGGAAAATCCTTCAATATGGACGATGTAGACATTGATGATCCCGAAAGTGTGGCGCGTTTTCACGCTAAAATGAAAGAATTATTTGAATCTTCAGGTCAAGAAACAGCTGGAAAAAGCAATCGCAAAAAGTCGAAAAAACAATTAGAAAAGGAGGAACAAGAAAAAGCTGCTGAACAATTGAAGAACAAAAGTTTGCGTTCCATTTATATTTCACTGACGAAGGTTTTGCATCCAGATACAGAAACGGACGAAGCGTTAAAGTCAGAGAAGTTGGAATTGATGAAATCAGTAACGAAAGCTTATGAGGAAAAGGATTTGCAGACTTTATTGCGCTTGGAAATGGAATGGGTTTTCAAAACAAGTGAGCACCTGGAACAATTGGCAGAGGAAAAATTAAAAATTTACACTTCTGTTTTGAAAGATCGAGTGAACGAATTGGAACAAGAAAAAATTATGATTCATCGCAACCCTCGATTTTTTCACGTATTTCGTTTCTTGGATTTAAGTCAGCAAAAGGCAATGATGTTTATAAAAGAAGAACGCGAGGATCGAAAAAAAGCGATAAAGTACTTTGTTTCTGAAACAAAAAATTTGAATTACTTGGGGAATAAAAAACAAGTAAAGGCGCACATCAATGATTTACATAATACTATTTTTGATAGTTTTTTTGATGATTTTATGTTTTAATTAGAGCTTATTGGACACTTAATATTTCAGTTGTTTTACCATTAAATTGAACCTTGTCTCCTTTCGTTTTTCCTATTAATAATTCTCCGATTGGAGCTTTTGGATTTAAAGCAAAAATCACTTCATTTTCAATAGTTATTGTACCAATTCCTACCGAGAAATAATACCAACCATTATTGGTTTCAACTAAACTGCCTAAGCCGATTTTCGATTGTACAATCGTTGGGTTTATTTTTTGTAAATTTTCTTGTAATTTCAGTAATTCATTGATTTGATTAGTCAACTTTTCTTGTTCCAATTGTGCCATTGCCACACCTGTCTCATGCTTATCTCCAGCTGAACTTTTTGCATCATTTCCCGAAGCAGCATCGAACATTTCACCCAAGATTAATTTCAGATTATTGATACGATTTTTAACTTCAATTAAAATTTGACTGTGAATGATTTCTTTATTGGGCATTTTGTTTTTATTATTTTAAAACCATTTAGTTTGTTTAAGATTTAGTTCAGGATTGTCAGGAATTTAATAGCAACTAAAGCGATGCAAATTTAAGCTAACATTTTTGTTTTTTATTTCTTTATAAAACTTTCTACCTCCGTTTTTACGTTCAAATTTCTATTTTTACAAACATGTTAACCCAAACGGAAGAAAATTATTTAAAAGCGCTGCTCCATTTAACTTTAGATGGAAATGAGCAGGAAGTTACAGGCACCAATCAATTAGCCAAGTATTTAAACGTGCGTCCAGCTACTGCTAATGACATGCTCAAAAAATTGAAAGAAAAATTATTGATTGAACAAGAGCGCTATGGCAAAATTTCTTTAACAGAAGAGGGTAGAGGTCGTGCTTTGTTAATCATCAGAAAACATCGAATTTGGGAAACTTTTCTTCACGATATTCTCCATTTTGAAGACGATGAGGTGCACGAAATTGCTGAACAATTGGAACACATCAAGTCTGATAAATTAATTGATCGCTTGGATGCCTTTTTAAATTTCCCTAAAGTTGATCCGCACGGTGCTGAAATTCCTGGGTCTTAATTCATTTTTAAACTTCAAAATTTATGTTATATAGAGTCGTTATTACATTCATTATTAGTAATTTATCTTTCTTTTGTTTTTCGCAACTAGATTTGAAAGAAATCATGAAAGGTCACGAATTTGTTGGTTATCTTCCCGATTATCAACGTTGGTCCGCAAATGGAAAATCGATTTATTTTGAATGGAACAAAGACAAAGATCCCGGAAACTCAACTTATAGTTATGATTTATTGTCGGGGAAAGTACAAAAAGTGGAAGTGAAGAATTACCCAGCTTTAGTGAATTATGATGCCAAACAAAGTTACTTTTTAGAACAATTTTATTCTACAGGAAGTGCATTAATTGCTTATTCAAAAAAAACAAATACACAACAAGTAATTTTTCAGCACTCCGATCAATTGTTTAATGTTCAGCGACTGAATGACCCTTCAAAAGTTGCGTTTCAAATAGGACAAAATTTATTTATTTGGTCTGGAAAATCATTGCTGCAAATCACGAACTTTAAAAGTGGAGAAGCGCAAGATGAAAAAATTGATTCCACTTTTTTGATGAAACAACAAACAGAATTGTTTCAATACATTAAAGATAAAAACAAGAAAAAGGATTGGAATAGTGCTAAAGATAAACTCACAAGCTTTCCGTTTCCGAAAGAAAAATTTGTTGGAAATGGTTCGCTGGGTGAACTACAAATAGATCCTTCAGGAAAGTACATTTCGTTTACTTCTTATCATTCAAGCAAAGAAAAATCTACTAGTGTTACTCAATTTATTACTGCTGATGGTTACACAAAAGAACAAAAAGCACGTGAAAAAGTAGCTCAAAGTGAACCGAATCAAGAGTTGTATTTATTTAATATAGAGCGAGATACATTGATTAAAATTGATTTTTCGCACTTAACTGGATTTAGAACAAAACCTGCGTATTTGAATGATACGTTAAATCCACTTTATGAAAAGGACAGAGCAATTTTTATTCATCCTTTAGTTTCTGCTAAAAATAGTCTGCAAGCTTTGTGTGACATCCGAAGTGCAGATAATAAAGACCGTTGGATTGTATTGGTAAACCTTGAAAAAGCAACTATTAAAGAAATCGAACATCAACACGACGAAGCTTGGATTGGTGGTCCTGGAATTGGTTCTTGGAATTCAGAAATTGGTACATTGGATTGGTTGGAAGATGGAAAAACGTTTTATTTTCAATCCGAGGAAGATGCCTATTCTCACTTGTATTTATATGATTTAGTTGAAAACAAAAAAAAGCAATTAACGAAAGGTAATTTTGAAATTCATTCGGTTCAATTGTCAGCTGATAAAAAAACATTCTACCTTACCAGTAATCAATCGCACCCTGGAAACCGAAATTTTTATCACTTTGAAATTGCCACAAAAAAAATGACGCCTATTTTGACAGGTGACGGTTACTTTGATGTTGCCATTTCTCCGGATGAAAAGTCCTTGGCTATTCGTTACTCGACAAGCAATCAACCTTGGGAAATTTATGTTACTAAAAATTCTCCAAAAGCAATAGTAGAGCAAAAACAACTCACCAATTCAACGACTGCTCCGTTTAATGCCTACAAATGGAGAAATCCTCCCGTAATTACTTTCAATGGTTCGGACGGAATTCCTGTTTATGCCCGAATTTATGAACCTGAAGCATCGAAGAAAAATGGTGCAGCCGTTTTATTTGTTCACGGTGCGGGTTATCTACAAAACGCGCATAAGTATTGGAGCCTTTATTTCAGAGAATATATGTTTCACAACTTATTAACTGATTTAGGTTATACTGTTTTGGATGTTGATTATCGTGCGAGTGAAGGGTATGGAAAAGCTTACCGCACAGCTATTTATCGTCACATGGGCGGTCGCGACTTACAAGATTTTGTAGATGCAAAAAAGTTCTTGGTTGAAAATCACAAAATAGACCCAAAACGAGTAGGAATCTATGGAGGTTCTTATGGTGGATTTATCACTTTGATGGGACTTTTCACTACGCCAGATGAATTTGCGTGTGGTGCGGCTTTACGTTCTGTAACGGATTGGGCACATTACAATCACGAATACACGAGTAATATTTTGAATTATCCAGAGACAGATTCAGAAGCTTATCGCAAAAGTTCACCAATCAATTTTGCTGAAAACCTGAAAAATCCCTTATTGATTTTACACGGAATGGTGGATGATAACGTTCAATTTCAAGATGTTGTGCGACTTAATCAACGATTGATAGAATTAGGTAAAACCAATTGGGAAATGGCAGTTTATCCAATCGAGCAACATAGCTTCACCGAAAGTTACTCTTGGTTCGATGAATACAGAAGAATTTTTGAATTGTTTGAACGCGAGTTGAAATAGCAGAAGTTAAGTGATAATGAACCTTAAAAGTTTATTGCTTAGTGCTTTTCATTTCAATTTTATTACCCAAAATTAAATTGTCAAGACTCAAACGAACATAGTAAAAATCTTTATCGTCTGATTCGAAGTCACCATCAGCATCTTCGTCTCTTTGCATTTTTACTAAAGCGAAATTTTGATCTTCATAAACTTCAATTGAAACGGCATTTTCGGAGGGGGAAGTTAATGCTTTTAGTCCATTTCCTTGTTTGTCAGAAACATATAAAATGCATGGGTCGTTGTTGTCAATTCTTCCACTTTTGTTAAAATCGGTTGGTGAAACGAAGTAAAAAATCCATTTTGAGCTGATATTTTTAGGTTTTGAAGGTCGTTCGTAACG
>CAMDGP010000055.1 GCA_945897765.1 Chitinophaga pinensis | reverse complement strand
GCACCAACAACGATTTTGTATCCTATAAACTCTGTATCTTGATCAACACCACCCAAAATTGGAACGGTAACTGTTGCAGTAATTTTAATTACTACATTATAAACACCTTGTACTGCAGTAGTACCAAATACATTTGCACAACCGTTAGCTCCACCAGGGTATTCACAAGTTGATTGGCTACAAACGTAATCATAAGTTGCTGGTAAACCAACAACATCAGTTACGACAAATCCTTCAATTGGAGAACCAACGAATGCTCCACTTGGATCTAAAGAAGCAGTAACCTCAGCAGGAACTTTAAAATTCAAATCTGTAGAGTAGAATACATTTTGAGTTGCTGGAGGAAAATTTTGAATAGTATCTGGCCATGCTCCTAATGTTGAGTCAGCATACTGTGGGTTTGGAACGCAAGATTGTGCTTGAACGTTCATAGCTGCAACAACTGTGACAGCAAAAGAAAGTAATAGTTTTTTCATAAAATAATTTTAATAGTTCAAGCAAATGTAAGAAAAAATTAGTTTTACAGTAATTTTGATTCCACTATTCTATTATTTAACATATTCTTAAGGTGCGATACATTCCTTTAAATCAGATTAAAAGTGAATTTGGAGTGAATCCATTGGAGAATCTCGACGCTTTCTTTCTGCAACTAACAACACAAAATTCAAGTCTTTGGGAGACTAAAGATTTAATAGATTTTTTAACCGTTCAAAACAAACAAACTTCTGTTTTCAATGCTTGGATTGAACAACACGATGACCTCAAAACACTTCTAATTTCTGGAAATGTTTCCGACTTTTTTCTTGATAAATTCAAATGGGAAAAGCACCAATTTTTTAAAGATTTTCAATCGTACATTTCTCCTTTTTTTGATGTTCTTTTACTTAGAAATAACGCATCTAACACGTTGGAAGATTGGACAAAAATTTTCTCCTATTTTGAGCTAATTGAAAAAGAACATCGGTTCTATTTAGAACAAAAATGCTACGTCTCAGTGAAAATTGAGTTGGATAATTTATTTAAATCAATAGAAAATCAACTGGATAGAAAGCAGTTTGAAAGTGAATTCAATACCTTACTTTCACCTTCTGTTTTAGCCTTGCATTCTTATTTGTCGCCTTCATCAAATCGATTAAAAATAGATTTTATTGAACGGATTTTAAACTTATTTAAACATCCTTTTTCTTCTGCTAAACTTGCGAACTGGACTTTGTTGCAGTTGCAAAAAATGAAGTTGAACGAACAGCAAATTAATAGTTTAGATGAAATAAAGTCTGCTATCGTTTCAGGTGAATATGTTTTTAATGAGCCTGTTGTTGATCGTAAAAAGACAGTTTTTAAACGCGTTTATGGTTTCTATTTACTCGCTGCTTTAATTGTTACTTTCTTAATTTTTGTTTTCAAATATGATTTCTCTATGAAACCGGAATTGATTTACGAAGGGTCAGCTCTGAAGTATTTTTCTGTGAAGGAAAGAAAAGAAATTGATTCTGTTATTCGTTCAATGGATTCAATTCCCAAATTAGTAAGTAATCCAGATTATTACGGCTCTGGAATGACGGTTCTTATTCGACAAGCCTTCAAAAATAAAATAGCAGAACAATTATTCATCGATCTTGAAACGGATAGAGATTTACATTATGCAGCTATATTCGACACAATTATCAAAACGAAAGTTGCTGATTTAAAACAGTTTACTTTAAAAAACACTAAATCTTTGACTTCTAAGAAAAATGGGGATAGTTTTGAATTTAAAAATGAGTCAGATTATGCAATGATGATTATTTGCTGGGAAGAAAAATCGGGCGGACAAACATATTCTTTTGTGCTTTCACCTCAAACAACAATCCAAACGAAAGTAGCAAAAGAAGATCATTTTTTAATGCTACCAGGTTTTGACTTTGGAAAAATCACAGCTAAAGAACTAAAATCTTTTAAGCTTTTGGAACATCATTTTGGAACAATTGACTTCAATTTCGAAAGTGCCCTTCAAGAATTTTATGTGTTAAAATCGCCTCAAGCGGGAAAAAACAAAGTTCTATTTATTGGCAAAAGAGGAGAGGTTGTTGAAGTGATGGATGCGAATGGTGTTTTTGAACGCAACTAAGATCGATTTTTTTTCAAAATCCCACGAGGGAAAAACATTAACTTTACGCCATGATTTTATACAGCGTAACAGTTAGCATTGAACCAACAGTGGCAGAAGATTGGTTGGATTGGATGCGAAAAGTGCACATTCCAGAAGTGATGGCAACAAATTGCTTTGTTGAAAGTCGTCTTTCGCAAATTTTAGTGGAACAAGAAAACGGCATTAGCTATTCTGTAATGTATATTTGTCCGTCGCAAGAATTGATGGATGAATACAACAGCAAACACGCTCCACGCTTACAAAAAGATCATTCACAGCGTTACGATGGTCGTTTCGCAGCTTTCAGAACTTTATTGAACGTCATTGAAGAATTCAAATAAAACGAATAACACCAAGAGCGATTTTGTTCGCCCTAAAAAACACCTCGGTCAACATTTTTTAAAGGATAAACCTACTTGCCAGAAAATAGCTGATCAACTTACGAATCATAGAGAATGCATGAACGTTTTGGAAATTGGTCCTGGAATGGGTGCGCTTTCTGAATTTTTAATCGCAAGAGAAGGTTTGAACTTAAAATTTTTGGACGTCGATCAAGAATCCATCGATTATTTGAAAGTGAAATATCCTGAACATGCTGATCATATTTTTTACGGGGATTTTTTAAGAATCAAAATGGAACCAATTATGGGAAGCGAACCGTTTTGTGTGGTTGGAAATTTCCCTTACAATATTTCTTCGCAGATTCTTTTTAAATGCTTGGAATACCGCAATCAAATCCCTGAAATTATGGGAATGTTTCAAAAAGAAGTAGCGGTGCGTTTGGCAGAAAAACCTGGAACAAAAGATTATGGAATATTGAGTGTTTTCTTGCAAGCCTATTACGACATTCATTATTGTTTCACAGTTGACGAACACGTTTTCATTCCGCCACCAAAAGTAAAATCGGGTGTGATTCGTTGCACAAGAAACGATCGAGAAAAATTGGATTGTGACGAAAAGTTATTTTTTCAAGTGGTAAAAATGTCCTTCAATCAACGTCGAAAAACATTGACGAACTCTATCAAGCAGTTATTGCATTCGAACAAACTTCCTGAAAAATTCATGACTGAACGACCGGAACAATTATCTGTGGATGATTTCATCGAGTTGACAAATATCGTTGCAGGATTTCAACCAGAAAAAATTTGAAAAGATTTTTCACTGAGAATGCAGCCATACGTTAAGGATTAATCAAATGAACATAATTATTAAATGATTTACTTAAGTTGAAGTTGTAAATTTCTTTAGCTTTAATTCTTTGCAAAGAATCTAAAGGGCTGTTCTGAATATAACTATAGAAATTCAATTCGTATTCATCCATTAGATTTTGAAATAGAATGTTTTTTTGAATTTTATTACTGGTAGTTCCTATTTTTTTTTCTAAGTCTGGCCCAAATAAACTTCCTTTACTCACAAAAAATAACGAATCTTCTATCGAGATAATTCTGTTTATATTATTTTTTGGCAAATCATAAATTATCTTTTGGTTTACGTCTGATTCCATTACTGTTGGCAATTGATTTTGCTTTTGAACAGTAAATTTTAGAGTTCCTTTCTGTTGCGAATTTTTTACGACTTCTTTTTTATCAGGTCGATTTAATTGCATGAAAATTAAAAAAAAGCATAAAATGGAGCTAGTCAATAGAACTAACTTCTTGTTCACCCCAATTGTTGATGCGTTTTCAAAAATGGCTTTTGTTTGCTGAAAATCAAGTCGATTCTCACGTTTGATAAATAAATTGTAGGCTTTTTGTATTTTTTTGTCGCAGATTCTTGAAAACTTAGTTGTATTTGACTGAATAATTGAAAAGAATGCATTCCAATCTTGTTCGGCACTAATTAAATTTTCAGTTTTCGCTTTTGATTTAACTCCACCTCTCCATAACGTATCATTTTGGTACAATGCATGCCCAAAATCAATGATTTTAATGGTTCTAATTTCTTGATTAATGAGGATATTTTCTGGTTTTAGATCCATGTGAAAAACACCTTTTGAATGCATATAATGTATAGCATCTATCAATTGAAGAATGTATTTTTCAACTATTGAAAGCTCGTCAGGATAAGTGTCAAAATAGTCGTTCCATGTCAGGCCGTCGATGTATTCCCGATGAATGGAGCAATCGTCAGTTGAAAGTTTATAATAGGAACAAATAAAAGGATGTTGTAACTGACTTCCTATTTCAAATTCCCTTTTTAACGATTCAATGCAAACAGGATTGGCTTTTTCTTTTTCTTGAATGGATTTTTTAATTTCCCACCGATGATTAAACTTCACTTTTTCAATAGAGAAGTATTTTCCATCGTGAAGCTTTTGCTTCAATAGGTTTTCGTTTTGGAATACGGATTCAAATTCAGAGCTATCCACACTCAAAAGTAAAAATTTTGTTTTTGAATCATATTGTTATTTGAAAGAAACCACTCAATCGCAGGAATAATTCCAAAGTTGACTTCCCCCTTCGCCGCGGCGAAGAAGGGTTACCGAGGGGGATGACAAAATAAATAAACTCATTTAGCTGAAATATTTTACCAAAATTATCGATTCACCCCTCTTAATCTCCCCACCAGGGGAGAAACTTACTTCACACTTTGAAGGAAAACCGAAGGGATGATGTTTTGTCCTTATCAAAAATCACTTGGGCAAAAACGAAGATAAAAACTAACCTTCATTTGGAAGAATTCTCATTGATGTGACACCGGAAATTTTTGCAGCAATATATGACCCAAGATTTTTCTCCTGACGAATTACATTTGCCAAAAACAAGGGGTAATCTCGAACAATATGGCTAACAACAACTATGTCTTTTTCCATCAGTTTTGAATTCCCTACCTCAAGCAATTCAAATCTAGAATCTCCCAAATAACGAAGTTTCAGTCGGCGATTTGGTTCGTAATGCAATGCCAATTCAACATTCAAATTCAATTCATCCACACGAATTTCATCAACTATTTCAAATTCCGAACTATTGGCTGATTTGAATTCTAACAAAAGCTCATCGTAATTTTTGTAACCCAAATAAACAGCAAGTGCATCCATCGTATAAAGGCGTGGTTCTTCAATACCTTTGGCGAATCCGAAAAGCCGTTTTACAGTTGATACACTTATTTTTTTAGAGGTGGTATTTGATATTTCATTGGCAAGCACCTCACAATCTTTCGAATAGCGAATCTCCTGGCCAAATTTATTTTCTACACGTTCGCGAATAATTTTAGATAACATTCATTTTGTTTTCGTAACAAAGATATATTTTGTTTTCCCTGTTTTTCGGTTTTGAACGAAATGAACAATCTGAACTATTTGAGTATTTTGAACGATAAGAATAATAAAACTATGCTTACTCTTTTGGGTTGCCATTAATTTTACCAACTGAAATTGAAAGAATTACTACTATTCAATATGAGTAGATCATGAAAAGCTGGAGGGTCGGGAGAATTATTAATGTAAAAAAATGCCTAAATAAAAATTTAGATTTAAAACAAAACAGATTCAAATGGTAGTGGTATCTAAAAAACGAATTTCTTTACCTTTTGATTTTTGACAAAAGCAGCAACAGCTAACAATTCAAACAAGCTAGAAACCTAAATTTTAAATGACAAGCAAAATAATTTTCAAACTGTAAGATAGTTGTAGTTATTTAACATATTTTTACAAAACAAAAAGATACTTACTGCTGATTTTCAGTAAAAGCGAAACCCGAAAAGCTAGAGAGTAGGGAACTTGTTAATTATTGAATTATGACACACAAAAAACTATTTTTTTTTCTATTTATTTTCCTAACATTAAATTCTTGTAAGAAAGAAGGATGTACAGATTCTTCTGCGCTTAATTTTAATTCTAAAGCAAACAAAGAAAATGGATCATGCTTGTATGGACCTGAATTAAAAATAAATGGTACTGCAGACACAATTATAACTCTGTATAGCGCATATACTGATTTAGGAGCAATCGCTACAAATAAAGACGGTTCAGTATTAGATGTCACAATTGACAATCCTGTTAATACATCGGAAATAGGTTATTATTATGTAACTTATACAGCAGCAAATGAAAATTTAACTGTTGAATTAAAGAGAAAAGTTACTGTTTTAGCAAATATTGGACAGATTTACAAAGGAGGAACATTTTTTTCGTATTTACAATCTGGAGATGAGGGTTTTGTTGAAGGAGAGATCCATGGCTTGTTGTGTTCTAATTCAGACCAAAGTTTAGGAACTACTTGGGGGTGTCAAGGAGTAAATGTTCAAACGTCAGATATCAGCGGGGCGGGTTCAACTAATACTTTTGCCATCGAAAACACTTGTAGTGAAGTAAATATAGCGGCTAAAATATGTTCTAATCTATCTTTGAATGGATATTCAGATTGGTATTTGCCATCAAGAAAAGAATTGAAGTTAATGTATCAAAATCTACACTTAAATGGATTGGGAAATTTTTCAATTACAGCAGGAGATAATTTTTATTGGAGTTCTTCTCAATTTAACAATATGTCAGCATGGTACAGATATTTTGCTGTCGATTATGAAACTACAGGATCTAAAACTGGTTCATTTAGAGTAAGAGCAATTCGTAAATTTTAAATTAAAAAATCATGAAAAAAACAATTCTAACTCCGTTAATACTTTGTATTCTAATGGCATTATCTTTTGGATGTTCTAGTAACTCTGACAAAGAGAAAGTAGAAGTCAAAAATGAAACTGTTCAGAAAGAACCAGAAAAGGTTGAAGAAAAGAAAAGTGTTTCGGAAGAGCAAGCGCTTTCTGAGGTAAAGAAATTCATCACTGAAAACAAGAAAAAGTTTTCAAAATACGGAAGTTTGGTAACCGTAAAATCTTCAAAAGGTGATTATGATGGAGATGGACTTGATGATTTTTTCTATACAACTTTCTTTCATGAAGATGGTACAGAATTTGACCTGGCAGTCTATTTTTATCGAGATTCTAAAAGTGACGAAATTACAAGTCTCACATTTGATAAAAACAATAAATCAATTTTATCATCTGAAGTTTCAAATATTGAAGTGTTAAAAATTAGCAATGGCAATTTCGAAGCTAACTACAATGTAATACACCCTTTCGTTGCCGAAAGAAAATTCAAAATTAAATTCTCAATTAACAATAATATTATGAAACTGACCCAAAAGGATATTAAAAAGGCAAACGACTATTTTAATGAAATGGATGAGGGATTCCAACAAGGTCAAGAAAGATGGGGAGAAGTAGAAGAGGAGAATTAAGACGTTAAATAGTACTTAATCCAAAAATATATAGTTAGATCTTTTCAATTTATCAATATGTTAGCATGGTACAAGTATTTTGCTGTTGAAAATGAAACTATAGGGCCTAAAACAAGCTCATTTAAAGTAAGATAAATTCGTAAATTTTAAATTAAAAATCATGAAAATAAAGCACATTCTAGCAATCCTAGCACTTGGATTTATTACAAGTACAAGAGTAATAGCACAAGTGCCAAGTTATGTTCCGTTAAGTGGATTGGTGGGTTATTGGTCGTTTGATAAATCATTTAATGATATTAGTGGAAAAGGAAATATTACTTCATCAAATGGTGTTGTATTTGTCCAAGATAAATTTGAAAATAGAGAAAGTGCATGCTACTTAAATGGTTCATCTTTTTTGTCTATTAAAGATAATGATCGTTTAAGACCAAAGCAAATAACAATCAATATAATGGTTAAACCTGAAAACATAAGTGCTGTAGCAAATCCATTATTTTATAAAGGAGGCTTTGAAGTTTTTGAATTAGATTTAGCTTTTTTTGGGATCAAACAAAAAAGTAATTGCCTTTCATATTCAGGTGGTGGATGGTTATTAACTGAAAAGAATTCAAATAATTTTATTCCAAACACATGGTACATGATAACTGGTTCGTTTGACGGAGAAAATCTGTGTTATTATGTAAATGGTAAATTGGTTAAAAGTATAAAAACAAATATAATCGAAATAGATAATTGTCCTGGAGGTGAAGATTTTAAAATTGGAGGCAGACATAAATTTGACAAGAATTTTTTTAAAGGATCAATAGACGATTTTGGTGTTTGGAATAGGGCGCTATCTCAAGATGAAATATTCAAAATTTATAGCAGTTTAAATAATCCTATTAGCACAATTGCCCAACCTAAGGAATTTAATCTCACTTTTAAAATTGCTACAATTGATGATAAAGGGCAAGAAGTATTGGTAAATGCGAATGATCTTAAAACAAATGATGAAGAAATAAAAACAAAGGAGGTTGAAAACTTACCTATTGCATTTTATATCAATGATAAATATTGGGTTGAAGGCATTTATAATGGTCTAGTAACTAAGGTTAAAACTGAAAACGGTAAGGTATTCTTACCACATGGAAAAGGTCAATTCAAATCAAATAATAATCGCTATTTTTCCTATGATGGAACTTGGAACTTAGGTGATTTTTCCGAATACGGGATATTGAAGTTGAATTTTGATTGGATAGGCGAAGAAATTAGTTATCATGGAAATTTTTTAAATGGGAAGTTAAACGGGTTAGGAACCCTAACTTGGGGTGACATTTATTCTACTTTTGGTGAAGGAGCTAGCTATAGTGGCACTTTTGTAAATAATGTCATTGAAGGAAATGGATCATTTATGTATAGAAATGGATTTACTTATAATGGTGATTTCAAAAACAACATGAGAAATGGGAAAGGAAAATTAGAATTTAGTAAAGTAAATAATAAGATCTGTTTTTTTAATGACAATTTTATTTTAGCAAAGTATTATGATGGTTATTGGGAAAATGACATTATAAAAGGTACCGGGAAACTAATTTATAATAATGATTTAAAAACAAATGATAAAGAAATAATTGGAAATTGGATAAATAATCAGTTTTCAGGTAAAAGTGAAATTGAGTTTAGTAATGGTAAAACATATAATTGTGAATTTATTCAGAATCTCCCGCAAGGTAATGGAACATTGCATAGCGAGGAAAATACTGAATTAACTGGAACTTTCAACGAAGGTAAATTTTCAGGAAATGGAAAATGGGTATATAAAACTGGTTCTATATTCGAGGGCGAATGGAAAGATGATAAATATGTTAAAGGTATTTTAAAATACCCCAATGGCAGCTATGAATCTGGCATTTGGAATGAAAAAGGGGAATTTTCAGGAAAAGCAAAACGAATAGCAGGAAATAAAAGTATTTGGGAAGGAGAATGGGTAGGAATGATGCCAATTAATAATGGGAAAGTAAATTTCGAAAATGGTATCATTTATGAAGGAGAATGGACTAGTCTAAAAGAAGGAGATGCGACATATTGGGTAATTAGAGGTAAAGGAAAAATGGTTTACCCAAATATTGGTGCTTATGAAGGTGATTTTGCTAATGGTATTAAGGAAGGATCAGGTGATTTTAATTACTTGAATGGAGATACATATTCGGGCGATTTCAAAAACGATGTGAAATCTGGATATGGTGAAATGTCTTATAAAAATGGAACTTCATACAGTGGTCAATGGACAAATGATTTACCAAATGGGCAAGGTGAATTTAAGCAGACTGACGGGAAAGTTTTAAGCGGGAAATTTGTAAATGGTGTATTTCAAAAGCCATTTATATGCAAAGAGGTAGAAATCGGTAATCAAGTTTGGATGGCCGAAAATCTAACTGTTGATCATTTTCGTAATGGCGATTTGATTCCTGAAGCAAAAACGGTATCAGAATGGAGAAGTGACAATCCAGCATGGTGTTATTATAACAACGACCCATCAACTGCTGCGAAATTCGGTAAGTTATATAATGTTGCCGCGTTAGATGATCCAAGAGGATTAGCACCGATAGGTTGGCGTATTCCAAGTATCGCTGAATTTGCTCAATTGGTTAACAATGCTCAACCTAAGGTAACTCAACTTAAAGAAAAAATTGAAAACGCTAAAAATTTGGGAGTTGATTATGCGGATATACAAAGATCATATGAACGAATGATATCTAATGCTGATAAGAGTAAACAAATAGCTGCTTACACCCTAAGAAGTATATCTGGATGGAAAGATTTTAGCGGTAAAGATGATAATGGGACCAATGTATTTGGTTTTAATGCTTTTCCTTGTCCAGGAAGAGATGCAGGTGGAACATTCGAAACTGCTGGCAATTATCATTTCATAAGGTTTTGGACTTGTTCAAAACAATACACGGTTGGTGATGATAATAAAAATTACCTTTACTCAAATTTTAGTTATAATTTGTTCGCTTTAAGTATGTTTGGTGGGCAAGAATATACAGCAAACTTAGGTTTACCAATAAGATG